>JAGCCY010000112.1 GCA_017651385.1 Lachnospiraceae bacterium | reverse complement strand
GCTGAACACTCAAAGATGCCCTTTCCTTCAATATTTACATAGTAAAAACCGGCAATGCCTTTAACTATCTTACCCTGCATGAACCCCCGCTACTCTTCTTCCTTGGCAAACTCAACTTCACGGGTGATCTGACGTTCCTCCGTCGTTCCGGGAGTGATCGTTACCGTTCCGTTTTCGTCTTCGACAGTCGTGCTTTCAAGGGTAACATTATATGTCAATGTGATCTTACCCTTCGAAGAACCTGTAATGCTCGTCATATTGACAGGTACGGGGAACGAAGTCGTAGTGGTCTCAAAAAGGACCGTACCGTCATCCTTTGTTATCGTGATCTTGACTTCATCGCCGCTCTTGTAATCTTTATCTTCGGTCGTCGTGGGTGCAAGGATATTGCCCTTGAAGCTGTACTTTTCCTCAACCTCGGGTTCTTTACCCTTACTTACCTGAATATCTACTCTTGTACCCTTTGTAACATCCGTACCGTAAGCAATGCTCTGATAACATACGTAGCCTTCGCCGTAGACATCGTTATATACCTGTGTGACGCTGTTCGAGTCAACCACAAGACCTGCTTCCGTAAGGGTTACGACCGCATCTTCCGTAAGCATGCCGAGTACGCTGGGCATCTCAAACACTTCTGTCTTGCTGCCCAGACTCACGGTGATCGTTATCGTGGAACCTACGGGTGCCTTCCCGTTACCTTCGGGATTTTGTGAGATAACATGTCCTTCAAGCACGTTATCGTTGTATTCCTCCACGATATCTACCTTGAAGTTTTTATCCATTATGTCTTTATTGGCCGCACTTAATGTCTTACCCACAACATCGGGTACCACTTCGGTAATGGCACCTGCACTTACCGTAAGCTCGACCACCGTTCCGACATCAACCTTAAGACCGTCATGGATCGAAGATGAAATAACCGTTCCTTCCGCAACCGTAGACGATTCTTCGTATTTGGCCTTGGCAAGGAGTCCTTCCTTTTTGAGGACGTCGACAGCCTTTAAATACTCCATGTCAACGACATTGGGCATTACAACCTGTTCAATGCTTACCTCTATCGAGGTTGAATCGCTGTCGGACGCTGATGTATTGTCACGGCTTAATCTGAATATGCCTATCGTTTTTCCGATCAGAAGGATCGCGACCACACAGATGATGATACCCACAACTATGGCAAGTATCGTCATTATACGGTTCATCCTCGGATCGTATTCATCGTCGTCGTCTTCATCTTCCTGCTGCACGGCCTTGGGAAGTTCACCTGTTATCTCCTCCATCTGCGGCTTGGTGCTCCGCTTTAACGCCTCCATTTCTTCGGGCGTCATCGTACGTGTCTGGGAAAAATCATCATCGGACACTATCTTTACAAAATCTTCATCGGGATTGGTAAAAGAACGCCGAAGATCGTTTATAAGCTCACCCATGGACTGATATCTTCTGTCGGGTGACTTCTGTGTACATTTAAGAACTATCTGCTCAACGCTTATCGGTATCTCGGGAACATACTCTCTGGGCGAGGGCATCTCTTCCTGAATCTGTTTTATGGCAATGGCGACAGTCGTATCCCCGTTAAAGGGAACGCGTCCCGTGAGCATTTCAAACAAAGTAATACCCAAAGAATAGATATCACTCTTCTCATCCGAGAAACCGCCTCTGGCCTGTTCCGGAGAAGTATAATGAACAGAACCCATTACGTTGCTTGTAATGGTATTGGAGGTTGCGGCCTTTGCTATACCGAAATCGGTAACCTTGACCTTGCCTTCTTTTGAGATTATCACGTTCTGGGGCTTGATATCCCTGTGAATGATATGATTATTGTGAGCCGCCTCTATGCCCAGACAGATCTGAATGGCGATCGTAACGGCTTCTTTAACCGAAAGTCTTGCCTTTTTCTCGATATATTTCTTGAGGGTTATTCCCTCCACAAGCTCCATTACGATATAGTAAATGCCGTTTTCGTCACCTACATCATAGACATTTACGATATTCGGATGCATGAGTCCCGCTGCCGCCTGCGCTTCGGTACGGAATTTGGACACAAAATTAGCGTTCTCCGAAAATTCCTGCTTAAGTACCTTAACGGCAACCATTCTGTTCAATTTATGACATTTAGCCTTATAGACGTCGGACATTCCGCCGGTCCCGATCTTTTCCAGGATCTCGTACCTTTCGCCTATCATCATTCCGATTTTAATCATTTAAATCTCCACTCGTGTCTTACTCTTCCCCAAAGGGCTCTATAAGAATTACCGCGATGTTATCTTTCCCGCCGTTGTTATTGGCCGCTTTGATAAGTTCTTCGGCCTTTTCCACCAGATCGCGCTGGCCCGAAAGGATCATTCTGATCTCTTCGTCATCCAGCATATTGGTGAGTCCGTCGGAACACATGAGTACCGTCTCCCCCTGCCTTAACTTTACCGTAAAGAAATCCGGTATAACGTCGTTGTCGGCGCCGATCGCTCTTGTGATGATATTCTTCTTGGGATGAGTTCTTGCGCTCTCCCTGTCAAGGCCGCCTACCCTTACAAGCTCCTCGACATATGAATGGTCCGTTGTTATCTGTCTTATATCTTCACCGATCACGTAAAGTCTTGAGTCACCGACATTGGCAACCGTAAGACAATCCTTTGAAACGGTCGATACCACAAGTGTGGTACCCATACCCGTTAATCCGGGTTCTTCAAAAGCCTTTTTACGAACCGCTCTGTTGGCTTCCTTTATCGCTTCTTCAATAATGTGTCTCGGCAGTTTTTCCTTTGAATGCTCAATGGTCTTAAGCATTACTTCGACAGCATAATTGGATGCATAGCCGCCTCCGTTGTGACCGCCCATTCCGTCAGCCACGATAAAGAGGTTCGGAAGCCCTCCCACAGGATTTTCCGAGGAGAAGACAAAGTCCTGGTTCATTGTTCGTTTTTTGCCTATATCCGTAATGGAAAATGTCTTAAGCACCCCGGCTCCTTTCACTTATTCTCGTCTGTTTTTTTCTTGCGCAACTGCCCGCAAGCGCCGTCGATATCACGGCCCATTTCCCTTCTAATAGTAACATTTATTCGGCTTTTTTCAAGTTTATTTTTGAACTCAAGAACCGCCGCACGCTCTGTTTCCCTGTAGTCCCGCTCCTTAATGGGGTTTACGGGTATAAGGTTCACATGGGCCCCGACACCGGACGCAAGCTTTATAAGTCCCTTCGCGTCCTCATCCGTATCGTTTACATCTCTTACAAGCGCATACTCAAAGGTTACCCGTCTTCCCGTCCTGTCAAAATAGTATCTGCAGGCATCCATAAGCTCCGCTATCGTGTACT
Organism: Lachnospiraceae bacterium; assembly: GCA_017651385.1. Lineage (GTDB taxonomy): Bacteria > Bacillota > Clostridia > Lachnospirales > Lachnospiraceae > UBA1258. Next base: position 2,935 of record JAGCCY010000112.1, on the reverse strand, counting down.
TATTGGCAATGGGCATAAGTTCTTTTCTTTTTTCGTCGGTCACGGAATGAAGAGAAAGCGCAAACGTGATCGAAAGATCTTCGTCGGCAAGTCTTTTTATGTTCTCAACTATTCCGCAGGATGAAACCGTAATGTTTCTTTTACTGATGTTTAAGCCGTTTTCATCGCTTATAAGTTCTATGAACCTGATAAGATTATCGTAATTGTCGAGCGGTTCGCCCGTTCCCATGACCACAACATTTGAAACGCGTTCCCCGGTCTCTTTTGTGATCCTGTATATCTGGTCGAGCATCTCGGAAGGAGTTAAATTTCTGGTAAGGCCGTCCAGTGTCGATGCACAGAACCTGCATCCCATCCTGCAGCCTACCTGAGACGATATGCACACGCTGTTTCCGTGATGATACCGCATAAAAACGCTCTCGACATAATTTCCGTCGGACAGCTTAAAAAGATACTTTTTGGTGCCGTCATATTTGGATGTCTGCACGATCTCGGTCTTCAGCGATACAAGATCGTAATCTTCCTTAAGAGTTTCACGTAAGGAAGCGGCCAGATCGGTCATCTCATCAAAAGAAACCACAAGCTTTTTATGCATCCAGGCATAGATCTGCCCGGCTCTGAAAGCCGGAAGATCTAATGCTCTTACCTCGTTCTTAAGTTCGTTGAGTGTTAATGATTTTATGTCCTTTTTCATTTTACGCGTCTTAACCTTGCATAATAAAAGCCGTCTATATCATCGACATTAGGAAGAAACTGCTTATCTTCCTCAAGTACAAATGTCTCATCCTTTGTGATATATTTTACGATACGTTCGTTTTCCGCCTTATGGATGGTACATGTCGAGTATAAAAGAACTCCGCCCTTTTTAACGTAAAGCTTTACATTATCCGCGATCTCTTTCTGAAGAGCCACTATGTCCGCCATAAGCTCGTTGCTCATGCGATATTTGATGTCACTCTTCCTTGATATGACTCCGAGCCCCGAACAGGGTACGTCCGCGATCACTATATCAAATGAATCCTTAAACGCTTCGTTATATATCGTCGCATCGTTTTTTACAAAATCGATGTTTTTATAATTCAGCCTTTCAGCATTTTTCCTTATAAGATCTACCTTTTCATCGCTTATGTCACAGCTTGTGATATGGCCTTTTCCTTTAAGAAGCTGCGCCATATACATACTCTTTCCACCGGGCGCCGCACAGATATCGAGTACATTTTCGGCATCCTCAAAGCCTTCGTATGCCTTTTTTACGGAGATCATGGAACTCAGATCCTGAACATAGATTTTCCCTTCCAAAAAACCGGGAACGCTTTCCATACCGTGAAATCCCGAAATATCATAGACATTTTCAATTTCCGGCCTTTTTGCAAAAGAAAGACCTGCCTTTTCCCAGGCTTTTAAGACACCCTCCGGATCATCGGTTATCCTGACCGTCGTGGGTCTTTCTTTCTCAAGCGAAGCGATAAGCTCTTCACCGTTTTTCTGCTCTTTTGTAAGCATCCTTACAAGCCATTCGGGAAGAGAATACTTAACCGACAGTCTCAGAGTATTATCGGCGATAGCGTCAAAACAGAGTGCATTTTCCTTTTCGCGCGAAAGCTTTCTTAACACTGCGTTTACAAAGCCCGAAAACTCTTTTCTCGACCTTTTAATACACAGCTTGACAGCTTCATCGCACACCGCGGAATCCGGAACCCTGTCCATATAAAGTATCTGGTACGCTCCCATCCTTAATATCTCTTTTACGGCACTCTTGCATTTTTCGACAGGCTTGGAAGAATAGCGGTTTATCGCGTGATCGAGCGTTATCCTTTTCTGTATGGTGCCCTCAAAGAGTCTTTTTATGAAATTTTTGTCCGTATTATCAAGATAATCGTATTTGTCTAGTACTTCCCTTATGACAAGATGGCTTTTATGCCCTTCTTCGTCGACTTTAAGAAGACAGTCAAATACGATCTCTCTAATGTTTTCACTCATGAGTTTATCTTTGTACCCGTTACTATATGTGCTCCGCGCGCAAAATCAATTGCCGGCATGCGTTTTTTACCCTCCGGCTGGACCTCTAAAAGTTCAAGATATCCTTTGCCGGTTTTAATGTATATATTCTTTTTTGTAACGAAAAAATCACCTGCTTCAAGACTTTTTTCGTTATCGGCCTGAATTTCGTCCACAGGACGGGTCTTATATACTTTAAGAAGTTTTCCGTCAATGTAAGTATACATTGTGGGCCATTCCTTAAAGCCTCTTACTCTTGCATCAAGTTCTTTGGCCGATAACTTAAGATCAAGAAGTCCCTCTTCCTTTTTAAGCATCGGTGCGTAACTTGCAAGGCTTTCATCCTGCTTTGTGAAAGTCGCGGTGTTGTCGGAAAGCGCTTTAAGTACTTTTACCGTGAGCTTTGCTCCCTCGGCCGCAAGCTTTTCGTACATTGATGCCTCATCGTCCGTATCTTCGATCGGAACGGTTACGGCATCGATTATATCACCTGTATCTATACCCGCGTCCATACGCTGGATGGTGACGCCGGTTTCCGATTCCCCCATTGCTATCGCTCTTTGTATGGGCGAGGCGCCTCTTAAATGCGGAAGTAACGATCCGTGGGCATTGATAGGGCACATCTTTGGTATATCAAGTATCTCCTGTGAAAGGATCTGTCCGAAAGCCGCAACCACGAACACATCGGCATCAAATGTCTTTAAGATCTCAACCTCTTCGGGTTTTCTTATCTTTTCGGGCTGAAAGACCTTATATCCTTTTGAAAGGGCATATTCTTTTACGGGACTTTGTACGGGCTTACCCGATCTTCCTCTGGGTCTGTCCGGCTGTGTATACACGGCAAGTATTTCATGTCCCGCTTCATCGACCGCCTTAAGTATGGTAGCTGCGAAATCGGGTGTACCCATAAAAACTATTTTCATTCTTCTTCCTTCTC
>JAGCCY010000111.1 GCA_017651385.1 Lachnospiraceae bacterium | reverse complement strand
TCTTCCGCTGACCGAGCTGACCGAGGAAGACGGTAAGGAACCCGTAAGGAACCTTATATTATATGAGCCTGAGAGCAGTGAAGTATTTGATGCCATTGTTCCCGAATATCTCGCAGGAGTAGTATTCGGTGCGGTGTGTGACTCACTTGCCAGCGAGCAGGCGGCAAGACGAACAGCAATGGAGTCTGCCACCAGCAACGCGGAAGACATGATAGAGACATTGAACCTTCATTACAACAGAGCACGTCAGGCAAGTATTACGCAGGAAATTACCGAAATTGTCGGAGGAGCTGAAGGTCTTTAAGACCTATAATAAATTAAAGGAGAACCATAAATGAGCGAAAGACACATTGGTGAGATTGTGCAGGTAACGGGTCCCGTTCTTGACATCAGATTCGGACACGACGAACTTCCGGCACTGTTAAACGCCATTGAAATCGATAATAACGGTAAAAAGCTCACTGCCGAAGTCGCACAGCAGGTCGGTGACAATACTGTAAGATGTATTGCGATGAACTCTACCGACGGTCTTGTACGAGGCACGAAGGCTGTTGATACCGGAGAACCCATAACGGTTCCAGTAGGTGAGGCTTGCCTTGGTCGAGTATTTAACCTTTTGGGAGATCCCGTTGATAATCTTCCCGCTCCAGAAACCGAGGAGAGATGGTCGATACATCGTCCCGCTCCGGCATACGAAGAGCAGGCTACATCGACGGAGATCCTTGAAACCGGTATTAAAGTCGTTGACCTTATCTGCCCCTATGCAAAGGGTGGTAAGATCGGTCTTTTCGGCGGTGCCGGTGTAGGAAAAACCGTTCTTATTCAGGAACTTATCCATAACGTAGCGACAGAGCACGGTGGATATTCGATCTTTACGGGCGTTGGAGAGCGTACCCGTGAAGGTAACGATATGTACAATGAAATGAAGGAAAGCGGAGTTTTATCTAAGACCGCGCTTGTGTACGGTCAGATGAACGAGCCCCCCGGAGCCAGAATGAGAGTCGGTCTTTCCGGTCTTACAATGGCTGAATACTTCAGAGATGTTAAGAATCAGGACGTGCTTCTTTTCATTGATAATATTTTCCGTTTTACCCAGGCAGGTTCGGAAGTTTCAACACTTCTCGGCCGTATGCCTTCTGCCGTAGGTTATCAGCCTACGCTTGCAACCGATATGGGTACTCTTCAGGAAAGGATCACTTCCACAAGAAAGGGTTCCATCACATCCATCCAGGCTGTATACGTACCTGCCGATGACTTGACGGACCCTGCACCCGCAACAACATTTACCCACCTTGATGCGACCACCGTTCTTTCGCGTGATATCGCAAGTATGGGTATTTATCCCGCTGTCGATCCTCTGGATTCCACAAGCCGTATCTTAACTCCCGAAGTTGTGGGAAATGAGCACTACGAAGTTGCCCGTGCGGTACAGAAGGTACTTCAGCGTTACAAGGAACTTCAGGATATCATCGCCATCATGGGTATGGACGAACTTTCCGAAGATGACAAGACAACCGTTAACCGTGCGCGTAAGGTACAGAGATTCCTCTCTCAGAGCTTCTCGGTAGCAGAACAGTTTACGGGTCTTGAAGGTAAGTATGTACCTCTTAAAGAAACCATCCGCGGATTCAAGATGATCCTCGACGGTGAGTGCGATGACATTCCGGAAAGCTGCTTCTTAATGGCAGGTGCAATTGACGACGTATTTGAAAAAGCAAAAGCTCTTAAGCAGTAAAGGAGGTTGTCCATGAAGACATATCCGTTACGAATCGGAACGCCGGACGGTCTTTTGTTTGAGGGTGAAGTTGAGCGGGTAATGTGTCGTACGATTACCGGTGACGTTGCCATCCTTGCGGATCATATGAATTATGTGACCGCACTCGGAATGGGTGAAGCTTTTATAAGACTTCCCGACGGAACCGACAGATATGCTGCCTGCATCGGCGGTATGTTAAGTGTCATGAACGGTTCGTGTCACCTTCTTGCCACCACATGGGAGTGGAAGGAAGACATCGATAAAGACAGAGCACTTCGTGCCAAAGAAAAAGCAGAGGCTATTCTTGCGACGGAAGGCTTAAGCGACAAGGACTTTAAACTTGCCCAGGCCAAACTAAACCGTGCGCTTGTAAGACTCAGTGTTTCGAAATAAATTTATTTTTTACGATAAATCCAAATCCCGGGATGCATCCCGGGATTTTGGTGTATAATAGGATCACAGTGAGGAAATGCGCAGGAGAATATTTACGGTTACCTTAAATACTGCGATCGATGTGATAGTCAAAGAAAAAGACTATAAAAGGACCGGACTTAAAAAATCTGCCGAGATCCCTGCGGGAAAGGGTATAAATGTCGCACGTGCCCTAAAGAGTGCGAAGCTTCCTTCGCATGCGATAGCCCTTGTGGGAGAAAACGATGTTCCGCTTTTTGAAAGCATCGGAAACGACTTTATAACTGCGCATATAATTCCCGTAAAAGGCGAGACCAGACGCAATATCACTCTTTCGCATCCGGAAGACGGGCTTGAGCATCATGAAAGGCTGGAGGGATTTACAGTCACCGAAGATGATTTTAAAAAGGTCACAGACTCCATTATGGATCTTGTAAGCGAGGGCGACTGGGTCATATTCTCGGGTTCTTTG
>JAGCCY010000110.1 GCA_017651385.1 Lachnospiraceae bacterium | reverse complement strand
TTCTCTTTAACAATAACTTTGTCTTTTCTTCCGCACCTTTTATATTTCTGTAACTGTCGTGTATTACATAATCTTCCGGAATACTTATATTGTGTTCTTCAAGAACCTGATAAAATGCCGCAAGTCTTTTCTGTGTGACCGCAGTATTATCACCGCAGATATATGCGATCTTTGTGTGGCCGAGCCCGACAATATAATCCACCAGAGCCTGCATGCCCGCATAATTGTTGGATACTACGGAACTTCTGTTATTGAACATATAGTCGATCGTAACAACCGGAATATCGGAATTTACAAGATCGAGAACCTCCGGATCGTTAAAATCGATACAGGCTATAACTACGCCGTCAAAACCTCTGTAGCGGCTGTGCTCAAGATACGAATAGCGGGTCCTGTTCTTTTTGCTGCAGTTTATAAATGTCAGATCGTAACCGTGTTCTTCGACTTCCATCTTAAAACTGTCCAGAACCTTCGAGAAATAATCATGGGTAAGACCGCTGCGGCCCTCATCCACAAAAAGAACGCCTATGTTGTAAGAACGATTCGTGCGAAGAGCCCTGGCCTGGGCGTTTGGAAAATAGCCCATTTCCTTGGCGGCCTTTTTGATCAAGTCTTTTGTCTGTTCGCCGATATCGGTCTGGTCATTTAAAGCTTTGCTGACTGTTGCCACGGAAACATTACATCTCCTGGCTATATCCTTCATGGAAACCATTCTTATCTCCCTTGGGAAAAAGCAAGTTTGCTTAATCGTTTTCGTACTTATAGTATAAATGACATTTTTTCGTTTTTCAATCCCCAAATTTGTGTTGATTTTGTGTAATTTTTTATATATAATGTCTCTGACAACGATTTTTTTATGCTTTTTTACTTAATCGTTTTCATAGAAACAGACAACATCCGTTATCTATCATATCTTTACTATAATATTTGGGAGGACACCAATGAAATTCGGATATTTTGACGACGCCAACAAAGAGTATGTCATCACTACCCCTAAAACACCCTTACCCTGGATCAATTACCTCGGTACCAATGATTTCTTCTCGCTTATTTCCAATACTGCGGGCGGATATTCTTTCTATAAGGATGCAAAGCTCCTTCGTATCACAAGATTCCGTTACAACAACGTTCCCGCCGATTCAAACGGCAAATACTACTATATAAAAGACGGCGATACGATCTGGAATCCAGGATGGATGCCTTCAAAGACAGACCTTGATTCCTATGAATGCCGTCACGGTATAGGCTACAGCAAATGGAATTCTTCAAAAAACGGTATTTCCGCTTCGGTTCTCGCATTTGTACCCACCGACGACGCATGCGAGATCAATCAGGTCAAGCTTACAAACAATACTCAGTCGGTTAAAGAGATCAAGCTCTTCTCTTATGTGGAATGGTGCCTTTGGAATGCAGACGATGATATGAAGAATTTCCAGAGAAACTTCTCAACAGGTGAAGTTGAAGTCATCGGATCCACTCTCTATCACAAGACCGAATACAGAGAGAGACGTAATCACTATGCAATCTATCATGTCAATTCGGATATTGACGGTTTTGATACATCAAGAGATGCTTTCCTCGGTGCTTACCATGACAACCGTGATCCAGAAGTTGTCACAAACGGTGCCTGCACAGGTTCCGTTGCCCACGGATGGTCACCCGTAGCCGTACATCAGATCAATATCACCTTAAATCCCGGTGAGACAAGATCATTTGTATTCGTACTCGGCTATTGTGAAAATCCCGACAATGACAAATGGGAATCCAAAAATGTCGTTAATAAAGCTCCCGCAAAGAAGCTTATCGAAAAGTACTCTACCGATGCCGATGTTGAAAAGGCATTTGATAAGTTAAACGAATACTGGAACAACCTCTTGTCGATATTCACCGTTGAATCGGCCAACGATAAGGTTAACCGCATGGTAAATATCTGGAACCAGTATCAGTGTATGGTAACATTTAACATGTCCCGTTCGGCTTCATACTTTGAATCCGGTATCGGCCGCGGAATGGGCTTCCGTGACAGTAACCAGGACCTTCTCGGTTTTGTGCATCTCATTCCCGAACGTGCAAGGGAAAGGATCATTGACATTGCTTCAACACAGTTTGAAAACGGTTCGGCATATCATCAGTACCAGCCTCTTACAAAGCGCGGCAACTCCGATATAGGATCGGGATTTAACGACGATCCGTTATGGCTTATCGCAGGAACTTCCGCATATGTGCGTGAAACCGGTGATGTTTCGATCCTTAAAGAGATGGTTCCTTATGACAATGATATGTCTGTAGCAACCACACTTATGGAACATTTAAAGAGATCCTTTGATTTCACCGTTAACAACAAGGGACCTCACAAACTTCCCCTTATCGGTCGTGCGGACTGGAATGACTGTCTTAACTTAAACTGCTTCTCAGAGCATCCCGGCGAATCGTTCCAGTGCTTCGGTCCTTCCGAAGGACCTGTTGCCGATTCCGTATTTATTGCAGGTATGTTTGTAAAATACGGCGAGGAATATGCACAGTTAGCTGAACTTCTCGGCGATACGGCCGAAGCCGAAAGAGCCCGCAAAGAAGTTAAGATCATGTACGATACCGTTCTTGAAAGCGGTTGGGACGGAGAATGGTTCGTAAGAGCTTACGATGCATACTCCAACAAGATCGGTTCCAAGGAATGCGAAGAAGGAAAGATCTTCATCGAGTCGAACGGTTTCTGTTCTTTGGCAGGTATCGGTGTAAAAGAAGGACTTGCTGAAAAAGCACTTGATTCCGTTAAGAAATATCTTGATTGCAAATACGGTGTAATGATATTACAGCCTGCATATACGGTATATCACTTAGAGCTTGGTGAAATCTCCTCATATCCGCCCGGATACAAGGAAAACGCAGGTATCTTCTGCCACAACAATCCCTGGGTATCCATAGCAGAAACGGTTATCGGCCGTGGCGACAGAGCATTCGAAATTTATAAGAAGACCTGTCCCGCATATACCGAAGAGATCTCGGAGATCCACAAGACCGAGCCTTATGTGTACTGCCAGATGGTTGCAGGTAACGACGCATATATACCCGGTGAAGGAAAGAACTCCTGGCTTACCGGTACCGCTGCATGGACATTCTGTAATATTTCACAGTACATTTTAGGTGTTTATCCCACACACAAGGGACTTTCGATCGATCCTTGCGTACCTCACGGTTTCGGCGATTTCAAGATCACCAGAAAGTTCAGAGGAGCGACCTACAATATCGAAGTTACCAATCCTTCGGATGTTGAAAAGGGTGTTAAAGAACTCTACGTGGACGGCAGCAAAGTCGACGGCTGCATAGTTCCTTTCACCGAGGGAAAGACCTCATACAACGTAAAAGTAGTAATGGGTTGACAAGAAAAATTAAAGCCTTGGGAGCAAATGCTTCCAAGGCTTTTTTTCGTTTATTCTTTTTCTTCTTTATATAACCACAGCGAGATCAAAAGAGGCACAATGATCATAACGGGCAGCATATATCTTACCTGTACGATGGGGCCAAAGAACTGTGTACCTATATACAGAAGCGGAAATGCATACACAAGTGCATTCTTCTTTTGATTAAAGAAAAGTAAAAGTATCGTACCAAACAATAAAAACCAACAATAGAT
>JAGCCY010000109.1 GCA_017651385.1 Lachnospiraceae bacterium | reverse complement strand
GTATGGATATTGTACGGAGAAGAACTAAAGCAGCATCTTGAAATGGAGCCTATAGCAGAAAGTTCAAATCTGACCGTATATGTCGATCCCGAAGACGACTTCCCGTATCATTATGTAATGGATCTTGAAGGGACCGATGATTCATATATCCTTTTCAGATCATTTGAAGCTCCCGATGCCTCCCATACTCTGGCGACCGATTTTGACGGGATGCTTACATATACCGTAAACGGTACCGAGACGGTCCCCGATGTTAAAGGTCTTAAGGTATTACGGGATTTTGCACATCCCGGATCGGATGATCTGAATGATCCCAAACCCGGAGATGTATCCGAAGGTGAGCCTGACGATATACCGGCCGCCAATACCGATCCCGAAGGAGCTGACGGCGCATCGGATGAGGATTTTTCCGATTACAATTATCTTCTTTCCCAGTATTTTTACACTCTGCAGCTTCCCCTTGACGACTTTGGCGAAGCATCCGGAGAACTTGGTTATTACTGGCTTGCGGATTTCAGGTATGATGTTGAATATTTGGGTAAACCCGCCACAAAACTTGCCGGATTCAATTGTCACGATTATTCGGGCGACGGGATTCCCGAGCTTATCATCGCATCGTTTCCGTTGGACGAAGAGTGGAGTGTTCATACCGAGATCAAAACCATCTATACAATGACCGGCGAAGAAGAATATCATCTTGCTGTTGAAGGATGGGGCAGAAACCGTCAGTATCTGTTAAACACCGGAGAATTTTACAACGAAGGTTCTTCGGGGGCGACCGAAAGCTGTTTCGGAACTTATAAACTCAGTTCAGACGGCACCGAGGTCGTATGGAATGATTTCTATTTTTCAACATATAACGGCATATCCGGAAAAGTTGAGTATTATCATAATACGACCGGCATATGGGATGTGGCGGCCTCCGAAAAACAGGATATGACAGAGGATCAGTTCTGGGATCTTCAGAAATCTTATCAGGACAGGATCGTCGATCTTGAGCTTTACCCCATCCAGTCCATGCAGGGCATATGCGGTGCAATGGGCGGATGTCTGGTATATGCAATGCTGGAAGAGGATTGTCCTTATGACACCGCAAACCTCAAAGAATATGATATAAGCACCGATGATTCTCCGCTCGTAATAGTGCTTGAAGCCTATGATGATGTTTATGATCTTGCACTGTGTGATATCGAATGGGGTGAAGATCGCGGAGGAGAACAGGATTTCACATTAAATCCAATTAAAAAGATCGGTGACCTCCCCTACGGAAAAGCCGTAAAGGTTATCGCTTCGTTCCCGGGAGACATGAGTGCTCTTTACTACACCTTTACAGATACATTCGGTAATATTCATGCATACTGCGTTACCATGAGCGGCTATGACGGTTCACTGGTGATCGATCCCTGGTTCTGACCATTTGTATAGGTTCCGATAAGTAAAAAAATTGACGCAATATATATCCGAAAAGCGGTTATATATTGCGTCTTTTTTTAGTACAATTTTATATTCATGCCCAAAAAGATGACACTTTTAAAAGAATGTCTAAAGAGGAAAGACTCGGGATTGTTTATAATTCAAGCGATCGAATAAGATGGAGGAGATTTTATGCGAAATATTAAGATACTCACCGATTCCTGCTCCGATCTGAACGGAGAGTTATTGGAAAAATATAATATCGATTATGCAAGGATGAACACTGTCCGCGACGGCGTCGAGACCGAGGCTTCTCTTACCTGGGAACATTATTCGCCCAAGGAATTGTATGACATAATGCGCGGCGGCAACAGGATCACGACCACTCAGGTTCCTGCTCCCGAATTTATGAGGATATTCACAAAGTATCTTGAAGAAGGCTTTGACATTATATATATCGGATGCTCGCTTAAGCAGTCGGGTTCGGTAAATACGGGCCGCATTGTGGCAAACGGTCTTCTTAAGAACTTCCCCGGTGCAAGGATCGAATGTATTGATGCAAAGAGAGCAAGTTTGGGAGAGGGCATACTTGCGATATATGCTGCGGAATGCTTACAGGCAGGAGATGATTATGACACAATTGTCAGCAAGGTTCTTGGAAAAAGAAACAATGTAAATCAATTTGTTACGGTCAATACTCTCGAGTGGCTCAGAAAAGCCGGGAGAGTAAAGGGATCTGCCGCATTTTTCGGAAATCTTATGGGCGTTAAGCCCATTCTGATAGCGGATGCGGACGGAGAACAGACACCCATTAAAAAGGTTAAAGGAAGAGCCGTTTCTTTTACAACGTTAGCCGACTCTCTTAACGAAGTCATCGATAACCCTTCGGAAGCTACCGTATATGTGGCTCATGCCGATATTACGGACGCGGAACTTGAAGTCTTAAAGAAACTTATAAAGGAAAAGATCAACCCCAAAGAAATCGTTATATCGTATATCGGACCCATCATAGGCGCTTCGATCGGTCCCGATGCCGTAGGGATCTGGGGATTCGGAAAGGAAGTAACATACAGGATATCGGAGGTAAACTGATGGATACATTGACCTTAAATGCTGAAGCTTATTACAGAATGATCTGTTCGGGTGCAAGCGAACTTTCCAAGCACGCCGACGAAGTCAACGACTTAAACGTTTTTCCCATTCCCGACGGTGATACGGGTACAAATATGACCATGACGATATCGGGCGGAGCCAATTTGAATTGTTCGTTTGAAAACGGTATAGGCGTTGCGTCACAGGATATGGCAAATGCGATGCTGCTCTCCGCAAGGGGTAATTCCGGCGTGATCTTATCGCAGTTTTTTGCCGGGATCGCCGAGGGGCTTAAAGGCCTTGACAAGGCGGGAGTCGACAACATGAAAGACGCCTGCAGATCGGGAGTCAGAAGAGCTTATTCATCCGTTGTGACTCCTACCGAAGGTACTATTTTGACCGTTGCAAAGGATGCCACAAATTATGCGTGCAACAAAAAGTGCGACAACATAGAAGAGTTCTTTGCCAATTTTCTTGATGAGGCCTACAGGTCGCTTGAGCGTACGCCCGATCTTTTAAAAGTTTTAAAAGAAGCGGGTGTGGTCGATTCGGGTGCAAGAGGTCTTATCTACATTATGGAAGGCATGTACAGAGCTCTTTCCGATAATACGAAAGAAGATATACATATAAGCCCCGTAAGCGGAAGTCCCGCGGCTTCAACGAATGTAAATGTTGATATGTTTACATCCGATATGACATTAAAGTTCGGCTATTGTACCGAGCTTTTGATCAGACTTCAGGATGAAAAGGTCGATATTGAGAATTTTGACACAGGTAAGATCACCGATTATCTTGCTTCGATCGGCGGAAATTCCATGGTGTGTTTTAAAAACGGCAGTATTGTCAAGCTTCATGTTCATACCATGACTCCGGATAAGGTTTTGGCACATTGTCAGAAGTTCGGTGAGTTTTTGACCGTCAAGATAGAGAATATG
>JAGCCY010000108.1 GCA_017651385.1 Lachnospiraceae bacterium | reverse complement strand
GTTTTTCGTGTATTTACAAGTATGGTAAGAGTACTGTTCATATGCTGGGGCAATATCTGCAGATCACCCATGTGTGAGTTTATGCTGAAAGATATGGTTAAGAAAAGAGGGATAGCGGACAGGTTTTATATAGAATCCGCGGCCACTTCGACCGAGGAAATAGGAAACGGAGTATATCCGCCCGCGAAGGCGAGGTTGGCAAGGGCCGGTATTTCGTGTGCGGGAAAGACCGCAAGACAGCTTAGGAAGGACGATTATGATAAGTTTGATTACATAATCGGCATGGAACCGTTAAATATGCGGTACATGCTTTCGATCCTCGGCGGGGATCCTGACGGAAAACTGTTCAATCTTCTTGACTTCACCGATACTCCGCGGGCAATTGCGGACCCGTGGTATACGGGTGATTTTGATAAAACATTTGATGATATTACTATCGGACTTGAGGGGTTTTTAAATTATGTGTCGATTGAGTGAATTATATTGGTCCTTTTTAAGGATCGGCGGATTGACCTTCGGAGGAGGTCTTGCCATGCTCCCGATGCTTAAATATGAGCTTGTGGAGAAAAGAAACTGGATATCGGAAGAGGAACTTTTGGACTGCTATGCGATAGGGCAGTGTACTCCCGGTATAATAGCCGTTAACACGGCAACTTACGTAGGATACAAAAAGCGTGGAGTGATCGGAGGGATAGTATCCACATTCGGTATGATCACACCGTCACTTGTGATCATCACCGCAGTGGCTGTATTTTTAAGAGCATTTATGGACAATGTGTGGATAAAGCACGCATTTATGGGAATAAGGGGCGCGGTCTGCGCACTCATGCTCAATACTGTCTATACTCTGGCCAAGAAAAGTCTTAAAAGCATTTTTGCATATATCATGTGCGCAGCCGCCTTTATCGTTGCCATGTTTCTGCCGGTTCCGACGGTTGTTATCGTGCTTGCGGCAGCAGTCGTGGGTATTGTTTCCGAGATGATAGTAAGGAGGAAAAGAACATGATAAAGACAGTCCTCCAATTATTCTGGGAATTCTTTAAGATAGGTCTGTTCGCGGTAGGCGGCGGTCCGGCTACATTACCGTATCTTATGGAGCTTACGAAAACACATGACTGGTATACGATGGAAGAACTTACGGATATGATTGCCGTGAGCGAGTCGACTCCGGGGCCTTTAGGGCTTAACATGGCCACATATGCGGGCTTTAAGACGGTAGGTCTTTTCGGCGGCGTTGTTTCCACTCTGGGGCTTGCACTTCCGAGTATCATTATCATCGTGCTGATAGCAAAGTTCCTTGAGAATTTCAGTGAAAACTTTTATGTAAAAGGTGCGTTTAAGGGCATCCGTCCCACAATAGCGGCTATCATAGCTGCTTCGGTGTACCAGGTGTGCAGGGTCTCTTTGTTTGCCGTCACGGAAACCGCACTGATACCTCAGATCGGACCGATCATCCTTTGCATTATCATTTTTATACTGTTACAATTTAAGAAGTTTTCAAAGATACATCCCGCACTCTGGTTTTTGGGCGCAATGATAGTGGGTGTGGTATTTAAACTCTGATTTTAAAAGGATATTGTATGGATACGATACTTAAAAAGAACACTGTCGATGAGATCGAGTCGCTTGTACGTAAATGCGGCGATATTATAAGGAACGCGGACAGAAACGTTCTTGATACCGATGCAAAGGCCGGCCATGCCAATTTTGTCACAAAGTATGACGCACTGGTGCAGGATAAGCTTAAAAACGGCCTTAAAGAGATCATGCCGGGATCGGGATTTTTCGGAGAGGAAGGCGAGCACAACGGTTTTCCCAAAGAGGAATACGTATTCATCGTGGATCCTATCGACGGAACCACCAACTTTATGAACGATCTCGGGTTCTTTTGCATAGCGGTAGCGCTTGTAAAGAACAAAGAGCGGATCTTCGGCATGGTATACGACATTGCCCGCGATGAACTTTATAAAGCCGTGAAGGGTGAAGGCGCATTTTTGAACGGAAGAAGAATATATGTGTCAAAGAAACCTCTTTCCATGGATGTAGCGTTGTTTGGGACCGCTCCGTATTATGAAGGGCTTCCGGATATCGCATTTAAAAAGGCAAGAGAGTATCTCGATAAATGTATAGATGTAAGGCGTTTCGGTTCTGCTGAGATGGATCTTTGCATGATAGCGGCAGGCAAAGCAGGTATATATTTTGAGCCGAGGCTTCAGCCGTGGGCTGTGGCCGCAGGTTCGGTGATCGTCGAAGAAGCCGGAGGAACGGTCAAAAAGTGGAACGGAAGCGAAGTGGATATCGAAAAACAGGGCAGCTGCGTGGCCTTTGGAAAAGGTGTGGATATACCGGTCTTCGATGCCGGATTTCCGGAGTGATTGAAATGTATATGTGTAAAACATATATTTGATGTAGAGGGTAAAGACTATAGGAGGGAATTATGATTGAAAACGGATATGTAATGGGGACCTGTTATTATCCCGAACACTGGGATAAAAGCCTTTGGGAGTCTGATCTTGACAGGATGCTTGATGCGGGCATTACAGTCATCAGGATCGCAGAATTTGCGTGGAGCAAGTTCGAACTTACCGAAGGGGTTTTTACGTATGACTTTTTTGACGAATTTTTGGATCTGTGCCAAAGAAAAGGCATGAAAGTCGTAATGGGTACACCGACCGCAACTCCGCCTGCATGGCTTACGACCAAATATCCCGAAGTTTTAAACGGTGATGAAAACGGAAATCTTTTCAGACACGGCGGCAGGAGACATTATAATTACAATTCCGAGACGTACAAAAATCTTTCGGCGAGGATCGTTACGTGCCTCGCGGAGCATTACGGAAAGCATCCCGCAATAATAGGCTGGCAGATCGACAATGAGCTTAACTGCGAGATAAGTGAATTCCGTTCGGCAGCGGACACACTTGCTTTCAGAAAGTTTTTAAAGGAAAAATATGCTACCCTTGATGCATTAAACGATGCATGGGGCACGGCATTCTGGAACCAGACTTATACATCATGGGATGAGATCACGGTTCCCGGTAAGATCATTCCCTGCAAGAATCCGCATCTGATGCTGGATTATTACAGGTTTATATCTTACAGTACGATCTCGTTTTGCAGGATGCAGGCCGATATCATAAAACTGTACAGAAAGCCGGGTGATTTTATAAGCACAAACGGTCTCTTCTGGAACATAGACAATCACAAGATGGCAAAAGAAAATCTTGATATCTATATGTACGATTCTTACCCGAGTTTTGCTTTCGGTCTGCACAAAGCGGACTGGGTACCGAAGGGACTTAAAGACCGTCATTGGAGCAGAAATCTTGCGGAAACAAGGAGTGTGTGCCCGCATTTCGGTATCATGGAACAGCAGTCGGGAGCAAACGGTACCGTCGGAGGACTTGAAGGACCCGCTCCGAGGCCCGGACAGCTTACACTCTGGGCTATGCAGAGTGTTGCCCACGGCGCGGATTTCATCTCTTTCTTCAGATGGCGTACCGCATGTATAGGCTCTGAGATGTATTGGCACGGAATTCTTGATTATGATAACCGCGACAACAGAAAACTTGCCGAAGTCAAAGATTTTTATTCAAAGTTAAAACAGATCGATGAGATCTGCGGCGCGGATTTTAAAGCGGATTTTGCTTATCTTAAGGATTATGACAATGAGTGGGAGACTTCGGTCGACGTATGGCATAAAGCGGTAAACGGCGCAAGTAATGAAGCGGCATTCATGTTTGCCCAGAAAAATCATTATTCATATGATTATGTTTATTTTGAAGATGACTTAACAGCCGAAAAACTTTCAAAGTATCCCTTGGTGATGTATCCTCACCCGGTGATCGCCGATGAGAAGCGTGTAAAAGTGCTTAATGACTATGTGAGTCAAGGGGGAACTCTGATCATAGGCTGCAGAAGCGGTTATAAAGATATGAACGGCCACTGTGTCATGACTCCGCAACCCGGCCTGTTTTCAGAACTTACCGGCTCTGATGTCAGAGAAAGCACCTTTGTGCACGAGTACGACCAGGGTATAACTGCTGACCTTAACGGTCAACACTTTGACGTTCCGCTTTTCAACGACATTTTGACTGTAAAAGAAGGATGCGATTCCGCAAAGGTCCTTGCAACGTATGATTCAAGCTATTATGCCGGAGAGCCGGCTTTGATCGAGAACACTTTTGGAAAGGGCAGGGTATTGCATCTTGGAAGTACGTTTAACGAGAATAACCTTAATGTTCTGTTTCGCTATCTCGGGGTTAAGAATACGGTTAAAGAGATCGGTGATATTCCGGAAGATATCGAGGCTGTTGTACGTACAAAGAACGGTACCGATTATCTTTTCCTGTTAAATTATATGTTTGAGCCTCAAAGCGCGATCCTTACAAAAGAAGTTACCGATATGTATACCGGAAAGACAGCTTACGGCTTTACAAAGCTTTCGCCGTTCGAGGTCAAGGTCTTTAAACTTTAAAGAGGTATATTCACGATATTAAAAAAGCAGGCCCAAGGCCTGCTTTTTGTATATTTAAGATCATATAAGCTTTGATACCACATCGATATAAGCGATCCCTTCCGCATAAACCGCTTCGGCATTGAAAGAACCGTCTCTTAATCTGTCTTCCATCTGACCGTTTAAGGTGTATTCAAGCATTTTTAAATACCTGTCGGTAAAGGAGTTGGCTTTAAGCGGAGCATAATCCGCTCTTGCATATATCGTACCCAATGCATTTTCGAGCTGAAGTTTGGGGCTTTCGTTTTCTAAAAGTGCTTCCGGAACGGTTTCTTTTAAACAGGAGTTTATAAAGAAGAGCATATAGGGATAAGCTTTAAGAGTCTGAAGCTTTGCGGCTTCGATCTGCTTGACTATTGCAAAATATTCGGTCTCGGAAGGATCTACGGCGCTTGAAAGCTCAAGTGCGTAATACTTCGCGCTGTAATCGCACAAAAAAGAATAAACGCCTATCTTGCTCTCAAAATAGTGGAAAAGAAGACCTTTGCTTATATGCGCTTCTTTTACGATATCATCGGTCGAAGCGTGAGTGTAGCCGTTTAACGCGAAGATCTTTAATGCAGCATTGATCATTCTGTC
>JAGCCY010000107.1 GCA_017651385.1 Lachnospiraceae bacterium | reverse complement strand
AGTCAAATTTTTTGAAGGCAAGCACAAGACCCGTCATGGGTACGTACATGATAAAGAACAATACCAAAAATGCCGGTAACGCCAGGACTATGTGTGCTCTGTGCTTCCACGTATTCTTTAAAAAATCTTTCATTCTCTCCGCCCTTTGATAATTTTGCTCCGCGAGTGTTTATCTGTTGCTGTTTACTTAATCGTTTTCGCAACTTAAGAATATAACACTTTTTACATTTGTGCAACACTTTTTTAACATTCTAATGTGCAATAATTACACTTTTGGTCAAAATAAATATTTTTAATATGGAAATTTTGTTACTTTTTACACACGTAAATTAGGAGGTTTTTATCTTTTTTGTAAGTTTGTAACTTAATCGTTTTCTTAAAGCCGCAAAAATAAGCCGCCAAAAGGCGGCTTATCGTTCTTCGTTTATTTTTTAGCTGCATCCGCGCCGAGCACAAGACAGCCGATGATCCCCTGATCGTCATTCAAGGAAGCGGGTACTATGTAGCTGTCTATGTCTTCAAGCTGCTTTGTGCTGATATAACCGTTAAGCATTTTAACGACATTCTCTCTTATAAGAGGAAACAGTTCAAGCCTGTGCATTACTCCGCCTCCCATTATTATCCTTTCGGGAGCCAGTATAAGGATATAACTTACAAGTGCCTGTGCTATATAATAGGCTTCTGCCTTAAAAGCTTCGCTGTCTGTGGGGATCTCTTTTGCGGACATTTTACATCTTTCCTCAAGTGCCGGGCCCGACGCAAGTCCTTCGAAACAATCCGCATGGTAAGGGCACTTGCCTTTATATGTATCGCCTTCATATCTCTTCATCATTATGTGGCCGGCTTCGGGGTGGAGATTTCCGTGCAGGAGTTTTCCTTCCGACAGTATTCCCGCACCGATACCCGTTCCTACGGTAAGATAGATCACATTTTTAAGGCCTTTCGCGCTTCCGAAGGTTGCTTCGCCCAGACATGAAGCATTAACGTCGGTGTCAAATCCGACCGGAACTTTTAAGACATCCTTAAAAGCCTTAACGATATTGAAGTCTCTCCAGGCAAGTTTCGGAGTCGAAGTTATATAACCGTATTTATCCGAACTTTTGTCGGGACAGATCGGTCCGAAGCACCCGATCCCCAAAGCCTCGATCTTTTCGTCATTAAAATATTCGATCATGAGCGGGACCGTAACCTCCGGGCTGACCGTCGGAATACTTTTAATGTCGAATATCTTCCCCCTCTCGTCGCCCACTGCAAGAACCATCTTTGTGCCGCCTGCTTCAAGTGCTCCTATCCTCATTTTCTTTCCCCTTTCTTAAGCTTTGTCCGTGTCAAACAAGACCTTTATGATCGCCGAGAGCAGATCGCCCGCAAGCATGGAACGGACCCCCCGCTCGGAAGATGAATGATCGCCCGAAAGAGCGTGGATCATGACACCCGCGATCGCGGCGTTTTCGGTCGTTGCCCCCTGCGCCTTAAGTCCCGCTATAAGACCCGCCAGTACATCTCCGCTTCCGCATGTCGACATACCGTTGTTTCCGTAACTGGTTATATATGTTTTTCCGTTTGATACCGTGATCGTATCGGCATCCTTCATTACAAGTGTTACACCGTATTCATCCGAAAACTTAAGCGCATTTTCAATCCTGTTTTCTTTAAGTTCTCCGACTGTCTTATTAAAAAGCCTCGACATCTCTTTCATGTGAGGTGTGAGGATGATATCCCCATTGTATTCTTTTAACGGGCTTAGATCTTTTGAAAGAACATTTAACGCGTCGGCATCCATGACGATCGGTTTCCCGCCCGAAAGTTTCAGCGTCAGTTTCAAAAGCTTATGTGCTGTCCCGTCTGTAGAAATCCCCGGGCCGATAAGTATGACATCAGCCCACTTTAAGGACTCGCTTAACTTTTCATCAATATCGTCCTTACCCGAATAAGTCTCAAGCATAGCCTCGGGAAGTTCGCGCTCAAGCGGTATCCTGTTGGCTTCGTGAGTAAATATCTTTACAAGGCCCGCCCCGCTTATATAAGAGGCTTTTGCACAAAGAAACGCCGCTCCGTATATCTTTTCGCTCCCCGCTATCGCAAGAACTTTTCCGTAGCTTCCCTTATTCGATGTTTCAAAGCGTTTCGGAAGAAGTTTGGCAAGACCTGAGTTTTCGGGCAGAAAACAGTTGGGAAAACTGCCCAGAAAACTGTCCTCGGTAACTCCTATGTCCTTAAGAACGACCTCTCCCGCGTAATCTTTCCCGGGATAAAGAAAATGTCCTATCTTGTAAAATCCGAATGTAACGGTCAGGTCTGCCTTAAAAGCGGTCCCCATAAGTTTACCGTTGTCGGCGCAGATACCGGACGGAATATCGACCGAAAACTTTAGTCCGTCAAGGGAATTGATCTCATCCGTTACGGTCTTAAAATCGCCTTCCATGTCCCGTTTAAGGCCTGTTCCGAACAGTGCATCCACATATACGTTCGCATTAAGATCGGCGATCTTCATATCTTTAACGTATTCTTTTATATCAACTTTGTATCTTGAAGCGATCTTATACTGAAGTTCACAAAGAGTACCGGGGTTTGGCGCTTTAAGCAAAAGAACACAGACTTTATATCCTTCAAGTTTAAGAAGCCTTGCTATGCATATGCCGTCTCCGCCGTTATTGCCGTTTGAACATATGACTAAGATCTTATCGTTTGGCTTAACGCGCTCTTTTAACACGCTCACAAATGAAAGTGAAGCCCTTTCCATTAAAACTTCAGAAGATACCAGAAACTCTTTTGACGTATTTTCGTCCGCCCGCCTCATAGCTGCGCTGTCCACAAGATACTTCATATCTGTCGTCCTTTGTTTAAAGCCGTATTTGACTTTTATTACCCATATTTTATAATCTACTTATAGATTATACTACATTATAAATGCAGTAAAAATAATCAAATTGCCGCAGACAAGATGTGTATGGAGCGGCATAAAAACAAAGGGAGACTGATACATGAAAGCAAAAAACAATTCGGTGGGGCTTAAATTGAACGGAAAACGTACCGCGCTTATCGGTTTTGCGTTTTTCGGGATACTTCTTCTCTGGCAGGTATACGATTCCTGGTGTCCCACATTCTTAACAGACATCTTCGCCCGAAGAATGTTCGGACTGTCATCGGCAGGGCTTAAAGCAAGCGATCCTTCAAAGATCCTTCAGGTACAGTGGATAGTCGGAATAATAATGGCCTGTGATAATCTGGCTGCTTTGATACTGCTTCCCATTTTCGGAAGTCTGTCCGACAAGACCAAGAGCCCTATCGGAAAAAGAATGCCTTATATCCTGACCGGTACATTCGTTGCCGCTGTAGCATTCCCGTTCATTCCTCTTTTCTTCCATAAGAATAATATCGCGGCAATGGTCGTTATGATGGCGATCGTGCTCATGTTCATGATGATGTACAGAAACCCCGCGGTTGCATTGATGCCCGATATAACACCCAAGCCTTTGCGTGCAAAAGCCAACGGTATCATCAATATAATGGGTTATCTCGGCGGTGCCTTTGCCACTGTTCTCGGTATATTCCTTAAATTGAGCGATTACATCAATTCGGGGGATGAAGCCCGTAACGTATGGACGATCGAGATCCCTTTCATTGTAGCATCACTTCTTATGATCATATCCGCAATGGTCCTTTTCTTTACGATAAAAGAAAACAAACTGGCCGAAGAACTTAAGGACGAAATGGAAGAAGGCGAAAAGCTTGCTGCTATCGAAACCCCGGTCGATGACGACAAGCCTATGAGCAAGGCCAATAAAAGAATGCTTCTTGCGATCCTTGCGGCAGAATTTTTGTGGTTCATGGCCGACAATGCAATAGGCACTTATATAGGAAACTACGTAATCTATCATCTTCAGTCTTCATCATCGAAGACCATGATCCTCACCATACTGGGCGGTGTCGCTTCCGTTATAGGTTTCGCGACCGCAGGATCGATCGCCGATAAGATAGGACGTAAATGGACCATATCCTCGGGTCTTACCGTTACGGTCCTTGCCTACATTGTAATGTGCTTTGCAAAACCCACCGGAGTCGTGACCGGAGCAAACGGAGAGTTTTCTTTCCCGGTTCTTCTCTTTGTGGTATGGGCGATCAAAGGCTTTGGAATGGCTCTTGTACACAACTGTTCATTCCCTATGGTCGTGGAACTCTGCTCTTCAAAGAAGATCGGAAAATTCACCGGCTACTACTACACGGCAAGCATGTCGGCACAGACCGTTACACCAATCTTACTGGGTCTTGTGTTTAAGGCAACAGGTGCATGGGGCGCACTTCCCATTTACGCATGCATCCTCACGATCTTAAGCTGTACGATGTTCACAACACTTGTTAAAAACATCAAAGCCGAAAAGGTTGCAAACGCAAAGGGCCTTGAAGCTTTAGACAACGATTGACCGTTAAAATATTAAAAGCGTCGCTTAGCGACGCTTTTTTTGTTTTGTTTTATGTTTTACCAGGGCTTTCCGCTGTAATAGGAATAGTCCGAGTTGTTTTCAAAATCCTGGGAGTGCTGACGATCCTGTGTGGAATCGCCCTGAAGACCCTGAAGTTCATCGAGCATGTCCTGATAGGGATCGTTACTCTGGCCGCCGCCACCGCCGTTTTGATCGTCGTCACCGCCGCCGTTGTTCTGATCCTGGTCTCCGCCGCCATTCTGATCATCACCGCCACCGTTATTGTTCTGGTTGCCCTGTCCGTTCTGATCGTCGTCCTGACCGCCGTTGTCACCGCCGCCGTTTGAATCGTCGTTGCCGCTGCCACCGCCGTTTTGGCTATCGTCGCCACCGCCGTTGCCGCCGCCGCCTTCTCCGTTTCCGTTAGAATCGTCGTTCTGAGGAGGAGGAGGATTGTCCCTGAAATTTTTAAGCATT
>JAGCCY010000106.1 GCA_017651385.1 Lachnospiraceae bacterium | reverse complement strand
GTCAGCATTGTCTTTACAAATTCAAAAAGAGTATCATATCTTTTGTCATCACCAAGGAAGCCGAATCCCTTATTTGTAACGGTCGTCAGTTCTTTCGATATCTTACCGATTTCGCTGTCTATCACTGCAATAACATCTTTTGGCAATTTATCTTTGATAAAAACATAATTATCGCCCGGCAGTTTTTCCATGAAAAAATAGTCACCGTTACATACAGTCTTAGAGCAATCGTAATATTGAATATCCGCCACCTTAAAAGAACACTTTTCAGCAACCAGTCTCATCGCACTTACTTCTGCCTTCATCAGGTTTATTTCATTGGAAGTATTGCCTTTGGTATCTTTTGCCGCGATTTTCAATATACTTTCACTATCATCATCAAATACTATATGATATGTAACATTGCACATTCCCTCTGTAAGTTCTTTTATCTTGACCACTGACTTATCGGGAAAGGCAGCCTTTACCATCTCTTTGATCGTTTCAGTTGATTGTTTGTTTTTAGTGATCATTCCTGTTTATTTCACCTGCAGCACTTTATTCTTTCAGTTGATAAAGATAAGAGATCATGTTATATTCCCGGTCGCCCCATCTGTGAGTGCCTGTATCATACTCTTTCCCACCCATCTTTTCATAGAATTTTCTGGATTCATGATTATCTTCCAGGCACCATATTATCATTGTCTGTTTCCCGGATTTTCTGAACAACTCCATCGAGTCGAGCATTAATGCTTTTCCTATACCGTTATTTCTCTTTGAATACCTGACATATAATGCAATGATCTCGCAATCGGCAACATCATCATCCATCATTTGATTCCAAGCATATCCCAAGACCTCATTGCCTTCAACGGCAACCGTATATTCCTGGAATCTGCGGACCTCAATCTGATAGCGGTCTTCCACATTCATAGAATCAAGATAGTTATCGTCTATGATCCCTCTGTATGCAATTTTCCAATCTTCAACAAGAATCTCCGCAATCTGCTTTACATCTTCTTCAATTGCTTTTCTGATGATCATCTTTAATCCTCTTAGTCAGTAAAAAAATATGATTATGTGGCAATTTTATCATAACTTCGGACTAAATCAATGGGATAAAGGCAGGAGCTATGCTCCGAGGGTGCCGAAGGCGAGACTTTGAACCCTGGGTTCAGATCTCCTCCTGCATTAAAAAAAGGCATCTTTACGATGCCTCTTTTTAATGCAGGAGATGGGATTTGAACCCACACGATGTTGCCACCACTGGCACCTGAAGCCAGCGCGTCTGCCGTTCCGCCACTCCTGCTTTTGTTTCAAAACTTTTCTCATTATATATTAAAGATCTCTTCTTTGCAACGAAAGATTATAAATCTTTAAAATGAAAACTGCTTTTTCCGGCCGCGTAGTCGCCTACGATCTGGCCGTCGCCGTAGAGACGGTATTTGTAGGTTACAAGGCCTTCAAGGCCGACAGGACCGCGGGCGTGGATCTTTCCGGTGGAAATACCGACTTCTGCGCCAAAACCGTATCTGAAACCGTCTGCGAAGCGTGTGGAACAGTTCTTATACACTCCGGCGGAATCCACAAGCTGCATAAAGGTCTCGGAAGCCTCATCGTCCTCCGTGATGATCGAATCGGTATGATGCGAACCGTATCTGTTGATATGCTCGCATGCTTCTTTTACATCGGCCACAAGCTTGACGGAAGCAGCCAGTTCAAGATATTCCTTAAACTCGCTTTCATCGATCGTAGTGGCGTTTATGATATCGGTAACCTCTTTTGTACCGAAGAGCTTAACTCCGTTTTCGGAAAGACGTTTTGAGAGTAAAGGCAGAAAATCCTTTGCGATATCGCGGTTTATAAGCAAAGTCTCGACCGCGTTGCATGCTGCGGTGTACTGGGTCTTTGCATCCACGATTATCTTAAGTGCCTTCTCGAAATCCGCACTCTTATCCACATAGATGTGGCAGATCCCGTCGGCATGGCCCATGACAGGGATCTTTGTATTGTTCATGATATGCGACACAAACGCGTTGGAGCCTCTCGGGATCAGAAGATCCACATATTTATCAAGCGCTAAAAGCTCATCGATCTCAGAATGGGATTCGGCTCTTAAAAGGGCACCCTCAGGAAGTCCTGCGGATTCCGCGGAAGTCTTTATCACATCGAAAAGAACGCGGTTTGTGTTCGCAGTCTCCTTACCGCCCTTAAGTACCGCACAGTTTCCGCTTTTGATGCAGAGTGTGGATATCTGTACAAGCGCATCGGGACGGGCTTCGAAGATGACTCCGATAACACCTATCGGGCATGTGATACGCTTAAGCACAAGGCCTTCGTCAAGGTCGCGGTTAAGGGTGATCTTGCCGACAGGATCCGGCAAAGATATCAGCTGCTCGATACCCTTGATGACATCTTCAAGCTTATGCTCGTCAAATTTAAGTCTTTTAAGCACTGCCTCACCGATACCTGCGCTTATAGCATTGTCCATATCAAGTTTGTTTGCGGCAAAGATCTCGTCTTTTGACTTATGTAAACCATCCTTGACCGCATTGAGTGCAGCGTTCCTTTTCTCTATAGTCGATGCCGCCATGTACGGAGACACCGCTTTCATCTTCTTAACATCTTCCGAAATACTCAAACCCGTTTACCTCGCAAATGTATTTTCAAATCTTTGCTTTTTAATGTTTGTTGGAAATTATAGCGTAAATATATTGATAAAACAAGGAAATTATACAATAAACAAAAAGTGCGGCGACATAAAAAACCGTACCACCCTCAAACGCAAAAACAGCATTTTAAGGATGATACGGTCAACCATGAGCTTAAACTTTTACAAATTACGCAGGTCGCGCCCTGCCGGGGCGATCAGCCAAAGATCGGTTATTTTATGTTTTCAACCGCGTTCTTTGAACCGAAGTTTCTTACGTGTTCAATGCCGGCATCGCTTACAGCCTGGCGGCCGTACTTTTTCTTATCCTGTCCGATCGGACAAACCGCCGTACACTTGCCGCAGGGATAGCGGAACTCTCCTTTAAGCTGCTGATGGTAAAGTGCGCACGCGTGCTTATCCATATCTGCGGCCACCCTGTCCGTACGGGGCGTAAATGCCTTTACGGGACAGTTTTTGACACAGAGCTGGCACTTTATGCATACGTCCTTTTCAAGCATCTTATCGGGTGTGAGCTCGGCATCGGTTATAACGCTCACAAGCCTGACCCTTGGGCCGAATTCTGGTGTTAAAAGCGTATGGTTCATGCCTATGGTGCCAAGACCCGCATATAATCCCGCTATGACGTGTGAAAACGCAGCTTCAGGCTTCTTTACAAGGACTGAGATGTCTCCGTAACAGTCTCTCGGAAAGAAATGAGCCCTGAAACCTTCACGGTTCAAGAAATTGGCCACAAGATATGACATCTCGTCAAGAAGCCTGTTTGTGGTATTGTAAAGCTCCGAATACACTACGGAGGGCGTAGTCTCAAGCATCGAAGGATATATCTGCACGGCAAGTACAATGACTGTCCTGGCCCAGGGCCAGATGGTGTGCGGGTAAAATTCGGGCTCTGTATGCTTAAACTCTTCCCAACGCTCGACATTCGCAAAACCCACCATGTTGGCGCCCAGTTTCTCGGCAGTACGCTTGATCTTCTGCTTAAGTTTCGACTTTTCGGCCGGGCTTAATTTGATTTCTTCCATATCGTGTACCTTATCTGATATCTTTTAATGCTTCTTTTATCGCGGCGATGATATCATCGGCCGATTCGATTCCTATCGAAAAACGAAGAAGCCCCAGTGTGATACCTGCCTTATCGAGTTCTTCCTTGCTGTATGCCCTGTGAGATGTCTTTGCGGGATAGGAAACTGAAGTTGAAGTACCCGCAAGGCTCGGAACATTTTTGATAAAGCCAAGCTTCTTTACCACATTCTCAACTTCTTCCACGCCACCCTTGATATCGACACTTAACATTCCGCCGTATAAGCCGTTGTTAAAGAACTTATCCGCAAGCTTATGATAAGGGCTTGATTCAAGGCCCGCATAATATACCTTTGTAACGGCGGGGTCTGTCTCAAGATATTTTGCTACCTTTAATGCATTCTCAGACTGCTTTGTAACACGAAGGTCAAGAGTCCTTAAACTTCTTGCAAGAAGCCAGCTTTCAGCGGGGCCCAGTGTTGCTCCGTAGAGGATGAGCTTCTTTTTGATAAGTGCCAGAACATCCTTCTTTCCCACTGCTGCACCGCCCACAAGATCACTGTGGCCGCCCAAATATTTGGTGGCGCTGTATAAAACAACATCCGCGCCG
>JAGCCY010000105.1 GCA_017651385.1 Lachnospiraceae bacterium | reverse complement strand
TTGGATCAGGTCAAAAACCGTTATGAAGAGGGTTCGGGACTCGGACTTAAGATCGTTTCGCACTTTGTCAACCAGATGGGCGGCACGATAGATGTGGAGAGCGAGTATGGTGAAGGATCGACATTTACGGTCACTATTCCGCAGAAGATCGTGGATAATAACCCGATAGGCGAGTTCAGAGTAAGCAACGCCGGAGAAAGGTCACAAAAGAAAGACAGGACCAGACAGTTTCCCGCCCCCGATGCAAGGATACTTGTGGTTGATGATATTGCCCTTAACCTTAAAGTTGTGTGCGGATATCTTAAAAATACAAAGATCAAGATCGATACCGTAAACAACGGTGAGCTGTGCCTTACCAGAATATATGACAATAAGTATGATGTGATATATCTTGATCACATGATGCCTGAAATGAGCGGCCTTGAATGTTTTGACAGGCTTAAGAGCGCAGACGATCATTTAAATGTCGATACACCCATAATAATCATGACGGCAAACGCGATAGTGGGTGCAAGAGAGCAGTATCTGGATCTTGGTTTTGACGATTACCTTTCAAAACCTCTCGGAGCGGAAGATATGTATCATTCGCTCATTAAGTTTTTGCCAAAGGAAAAGGTCATTTTCGAAGAAGAAAAAGAAGATAAGAGCAAAGATGCCGACGCAAGACCGGAAGAAGAAGCTCCTTACGCATGGTTTGAAAGGCTTGATTTCCTTGATACGGCAAAGGCTGTATCGGAATGCCTCGACGATAAGGATATGTATCTTGAGATCCTTAAGACCTATATTCAGGAAAACCGCATGGAAGATCTCCAGAGGAACTTCGGTATGGAGAACTGGAAAGATTATGCCATAATAGTACATGGTCTTAAGAGCAGTTCACGTACGATAGGAGCTACGGAACTCGGAGAACTTGCATATACTCTTGAGATCGCAGCGAAGGAAGAGGATCTGGATACACTTCGCGGAAATCACGGCCGTCTTATGATGACATACGGCAGACTGATGGAAAGAATTGCCGCTTCATTAAGAATGAGAGGATAGTTTTTAACTGTTGGGTTTATTATGAAAAGCAAAAGTACGCGTGTACTTCTGACCAGTTTAATAATTCTGATAATACTTGTGTGCATATATAAACGCGAACCGCTCAAGGTATGGCTTACAAAATGCGGCGAATATATTTCTGTCGAATATTCCGAGATGAAAGTAAGACATGCGGAAAAGAAAGCGGAACGCGAGGCAAGGTAGGCTGCTAAGGAGGCCGCAAAACTCGCTGCCAAAGAAGCCGAAAATTCTACCGGGGATACTGACGTATTATCCGAAGTATCACTTCTTGATACCGAAGAACTTATCGAGGCAAGGACTTTTACAAGCGAAGAACTTGCACTTATCAGTAAGCAGAACGGTGTGGTCATCACAGGTGACGATAAAAGCAGATATTTAACGGTTACGTCTACGGATGATGTGGGTAATCCCGAAATGAGATATCTTCTCATTCTTGAAAGCGTTGACGGGATAGATTTCAGGCCCGTCGACGAAACCGTTTATGCCAGTGCCTGTGCCAAACTATTTGATTCGCCTTCATATGTGAATGCCGTGAAGACCGCAGGAGAGTGGGAAGCATTTAAAAGAGTCGGCATATCTTCAAACGGATGCTATCAGCTTGCGACCGAAGACGGAAGGATCCTTTATGCGGACGGAAGATACTTCAGGCGCAACAGGGAGAATATGGAACTTACGGAAGAGATCGATCTTCCCAAAGAGAGAGTTGAATTAAATGTAAAGCATATATCGCAAAACCCCACACTTCCGAACGGGTGTGAGATCACAAGTCTTGCCATAGTATTAAATTATCTGGGCTTTGACGTTTCCAAAGAAACCCTTTCGGACAACTATCTTCCGAAAGCGGATGTGGGAAAAGCCAATTTCTATAAAGAATTCGTGGGAAATCCGAGAGACAAGGATTCATATGGCTGCTACGCCGGCGCGATAGTGAACGCGGCGAACTCATATCTTGCTTCAAAGGGCAGCGAGCTGAAGGCAGTCGATTATACCGGGTCAGATTTTTCGGCTGTTTTGGAAAAAGTACGGGAAGGTAATCCCGTTATAGTATGGACAACCGCGTATATCAATCAGGATCCGGGCTATACGACGGAATGGTGGGTAGACGGGGAATACCTTGTCTGGAAAGCCAACCTTCACTGTGTGGTCGTAGAAGGCTATGATACGATAAAGAATAAAGTCATTGTTTCGGATCCGATGCGTTCCCGCGAAGAATATGATCTTGATACATTCATAAAGCGTTATAAGCAGTTTTATTCCCAGGCCGTGATAATAGAATAATTGTATTAAAAAAAACTTGACGCCCGACGGTTTTTAATATATATTTCTATAAGTAAATCGCTTTAGCGATTTGAAGCGTTGCACCGACAAAGTGAAATTCTTTGCCGCATATGCAGCGCAATAATTTAGAAAACGGTATGGATTCTTGTTTTTCGGATCCTTGTACCGGACTGTGAGGGCAAAAATGAAAAAGAGAATTGTTTCACTGTTAATTGTTATGGCCTTGGGCCTTATTGCATTGAGCGGCTGCGGTGAAGGTGCTGCAGACAGTGCAAATAAGACATATACGATAGGCGTATGTCAGATCGTAGAACACCCCGCACTTGATGCGGCAACCCAGGGATTTAAAGATGCACTTACCGCAAAGCTCGGAGAAGGCAATGTTACCTTTGATGTACAGAGCGCTCAGGGCGAACAGGCTACAGCCGCTACCATCTGTAACGGTTTTGTGGCCGCAGACGTCGATCTTATCCTGGCCAATGCAACTGCTCCGTTACAGGCTGCAGCAGCAGCTACAACTACCATCCCGATCCTTGGGACATCGGTAACGGATTATGCTACGGCACTTGAATTTGAAGGCTGGACCGGAAAGACCGGCCGTAATATTTCGGGAACTTCGGATCTTGCTCCGATAGACAGCCAGGAGGCAATGCTTAAAGAACTCTTCCCCGATGCGAGCCAGGTAGGGCTTCTCTACTGTACGGCGGAACCCAATTCCGCATATCAGATAGATCTGTTTTCGGCAGCACTCGATAAGGACGGAATCGCATATAAGGCATACGGTATTGCGGATTCAAACGAGATCCAGAGCGTTGTTACCACGGCAGCTTCAGAGTGTGATGTTCTTTATATTCCGACGGACAATACTCTTGCCAACGCAACGGAAACGATCTATAACATCGTTGTTCCCGCAGGCGTACCTGTAATTGCCGGAGAAGAAGGAATCTGTTCGGGCTGCGGTGTTGCAACTCTTTCGATCAGTTACTACGATCTTGGTTATACAACGGGTGAGATGGCATATGAGATCCTTGTAAACGGCAAGGATATCAGTTCACTGGATGTTCAGTACGCTCCCAACGTTACCAAGAAGTACAATGCGGATATTTGCGGTAAATTAGGTATTACGGTTCCCGACACCTATGAAGTTATTGAATAAGATATGATCTTTATTTGAGAAGCAACGGGGACAGGATGTTTTCCTGTCCCCGTTTGGTTGATTTATATAATAAGTGAAACGGAGATAATCATGTTAGAGTATTTCTCATCATTAAACATAATGACGTTGTTCAGGGCATTGCCCGGATCTGTTGCCCAGGGTCTTGTCTGGGGAGTTATGGCGCTTGGCGTGTATATAACATTCAGACTGCTTGACTTTGCGGATCTTACGGTTGACGGATCCATAGCTTTCGGTGCCGCTGTGTGTGTAATGCTGATCCGTTCGGGTGTACCTCCGATCGTTGCAACGGCGGTCGCTTTTCTGGCAGGTATGCTTGCAGGCATGATAACGGGTCTTTTAAATACACTTCTGGGTATTCCGGGAATATTGGCGAGTATCCTTACCCAGATCGCTTTGTATTCGATCAATCTTCATGTACTCGGAAAATCCAATCAGCCTGTTTCGGTAGATAATTATCCGCTTTTGGTTTCGCTTCGCTATGTTACCGAAAGTCCGGCTACAAGAGCATTATTCTTTGTGGGCGTTGTTTTATTTCTGATAGCACTTGTCGGCGTATTGTACTGGTATTTCGGAACGGAACAGGGTCAGGCGATAAGAGCAACGGGCTGTAACCCCAATATGGCGAGAGCACAGGGCATAAATACAAACTTTATAAAGGTTCTTACCCTTATGATATCAAATGGTCTTGTGGGCCTTGCGGGAGCGCTGTACGGACAGTTTCAGGGTGCGGCGGATGTCAATATGGGACGAGGAGCGATCGTTATAGGACTTGCTGCTGTTATCATAGGTGAGGTTGCTTTCGGTAAATTTGCCGCAAAGCGCAAAGCCGCTTTTGCATGGACACTCTGTGCGGTAATTCTCGGTGCCGTAATATATTACATGGTATATCAGTTTGTTCTTTGGCTCAAAATGCCGTCGGAAGATATGAAACTTCTTTCTGCGGTAGTGGTTGCGGTATTCCTTGCGATTCCTTATCTTAAGGACTTAAGGGCGCAGAAAAAGGTAAGAGTCTGATATCGGGTTTTATTTAGGAGGCAAAATGAGTAAAGCACTGGAATTGATAGATATAACCAAAGTATTTAATCCGGGAACGGTAAATGAAAAAACCGCTCTTTCAGGTCTTTCGCTTACACTTGAAGAAGGCGATTTCGTCACGATAATAGGCGGTAACGGAGCCGGAAAATCGACAATGCTCAATGCGATCGCCGGCGTATGGCCTTTGGATAAAGGAAAGGTCATAGTGGACGGAACGGATATAACCGCACTTCCCGAACATAAAAGAGCACTGTACTTGGGACGTGTGTTTCAGGATCCCATGAACGGAACCGCTGCCACAATGAATATTGAAGAGAATATGGCAATAGCATTAAGAAGAGGTCAGAAACGGACCTTAAGAGGCGGTGT
>JAGCCY010000010.1 GCA_017651385.1 Lachnospiraceae bacterium | reverse complement strand
GTGCCTGGAAGGTCTTAAGCATTCCGGTCATGTTGTTTTTTAAGTCGGCCGTAAAATCCGCCGCAAAGAATGCGTACAGAAGACCCGTTAAGACCATGAGCACTGCTGCCGCGATATAGACTTTCCAAAGTTTTCCCTTCTTTACGATATCGATCACAAGAAACGGAAGAGCAAAAACGATCGGGATATAAATATACTTATGAAAAGAATCATAGTGCTGTATGCCGTTTATCATGATACCTTTAAAGGTTCCGAAGAAATCAAATCCCGAGATCACATATTCTTCACGGTGACTTACAAATTCACCGCCGAAAAACAGCTGTGAAATAAGATCGATATTGGTAAGTGCGTAGGTCAAAAACAGCACGATCCCCGAAATGAGAAGTGCTCTGTCTGTCTTTTTTGACTTTATGCTCCTAAAGGCAAACACAAGAAACATGATCGTCAAAGCCGCATATCCGGCCAGCACAAGACTTGAGAACAGTCCGTAAAAAACGATACCGGATACAGAGAGCACAGTCCGCAGCTTTTTCTTTTCCTTAAGTCCGTCATATAAGAACAGAATACAGGCTATAAGGAAAGGGGTCCCGGAAAGAGACAGTCCGTATATGCTCCTGTACGGAAGAAGAGCAAAGACCGCTCCCGC
The DNA here is from genome assembly GCA_017651385.1 of Lachnospiraceae bacterium. Lineage (GTDB taxonomy): Bacteria > Bacillota > Clostridia > Lachnospirales > Lachnospiraceae > UBA1258. The sequence goes on along the minus strand of JAGCCY010000010.1, from coordinate 5,053 downwards.
CAAAAAAGCGGATATACTGCTGTTTGTAAGGCGTTTTACGCATAAGTAAGTACCGATCGCGGCGATCAAGATCACGATAAGATACTGTAATAAAAATGCCGTAAATACGGGAAACAGCATATATAAAAGAACAAAACCCGGCGCAAACGGTTTAAGGCTTGTGGACGGAACGCCGCACATCATCTGCTCATAAACATCCGCACCTATATATTTTGCGGGGAAAACATAATTTAATATTGTTTCATCGAGCTGATCGAGAATGGGAAAGACCGCTCCCTTTTTAAGAATAAGTATCGGGAGCATTATAATAAACACAACAACGATGCATGCCCACTCAAGATGACATGCATCGATATAAGACAATATATGATTAAGCTTCTCGTTAAGTTTTTTCAAAGCCTTCTCACTTTATGATGACATTGTAATTCTTAAGCCCGCCTTCGGGTTTAAGATGAAAATGATCCAGATAATCTTCTTTGTTAAGACCGCAATCATAAGGGTTATATGAACCTCTGACCTCTATACCGCGTTCTTTTGCCATTTTTCTAATATATTCTTCGGCTTTAATAACTCCGGAAAATTTATCGTTTTTTGTAAACTCATCGTAATAATCCGGATACCATGCGGGAAGATAGATAATAACTTCCGTACCCTATGAAAGGATATAGTCGATAAGGATCTCAAAACGCTCGATACACACGGGAGACAATTCTTCATAATCCGTCATACAATATACGGCGCCTGTGGAAATATCCCATTGCGCTGCGGAGTCCATGTCCTGGATCTCTTTCTGCGATGTAAGCGAAGGTACTCTTCGGCCCGTATATAAGATCTTTGGGTAATCTCCGCGGTCGATATCGTCAACCGGATTTACATACGTTGCATTTACACCGTTTATCATTGCAGAGACGGAAGACTGAAAATATGAAAATGAAAATAATTCTTTGACCTTCTTTAAACCCGAAAGATCGATCGGGCTCTTCTTTGAAGATCCGCCCTTTATAAGCTTATCCGCATATTCAAGGTCGTCTTTCAGACTTTCCTGCCTTATGGACAAGCCGTCCATAAAAATATAGGGATCGACTCCTATTACAAGAGTGTCCGGGTACTTATCGTATTTATCGATAAGCCCTACAGTGGCATAATAATCATCCAGAAACTCTCCGCTCATCCCAATGTTTAAGTAATCGTCGAAATCCCAGTCCACATAAAGAACGTGGCTTGAACCCATTATCCCTACATCATGCACATCACAGGCAGCTATCCTTTTATCAAGCAAAACTCCTTCATCAAAGTCACCCGCTATCTCAACAGCCACGTGTTCTTTAAGCCCGTTTACTATATCGTCCGTCATGGATGCATGATAAATATTGGCGGGATCTGCAAAAAAATTGACAAGTATCACCAAAGCATATGTGGGTATTATTAAAATAAGGCACCTGATTATCCACTTTTTCACTTATCAGTCTACTTCCGCTTCGTTGTCGGGTTTGTCTTCAGACTTGGATTCATGATATTCCTGTTCGGTGTTGACACTCCAGATATTATCCTTGTTCTTTTCACCCGAAATGATGTTTTTGACGGTCTCAAAAGAAGTGACCATCGAATGATCTATATTATTGTATCTGTGCTGACCGTTACGTCCCACACAGTAAAGATTGTCTATCGACTTAAGGTAATCCACCAAAGTATCGATCTCATCGTAGGTGTCAAAGTATGCGGGATATGCCTTTTTAACCTTCTCCATATGATAATCCAAAACCACATCCTTTGAATCGATAAGACCTAACTTCACCATCTCATCGATACCGAGTCCGGCAAATTCCTCTTCGGTCATATTCCAGTATTCGTCACCTTCGTTGACAAAGTACTCAAGTCCGACCCACACGGTATTCTCGATATCCTTGATCATGTAAGGCGACCAGTTGTTGTATATCTGGAATCTTCCGAGTTTGACCTTTCTGTCCTGAACATATACCCAGCAATCCGGAACTATGTTCTTGATCGTCTTTATATCCGTAAGGTTCTTAAGCTTAAGCGAAGGAACCAAAACCCCCAGGGTCATATAATCACGGTAAGGAAGACCTGCGGCTATACGCGCGGGATCTGCCGGTACATCATTCATACCTGCCACAAGTTCGCGCACCGGCATTGAAGATATCACATAATCTCCTTCGATCGTCTTCTCGGTACCATCGACCGGCACAAAGATACCGTCCTCACGTTTTTTTGTATCTACGTAGGTGATCCCCGTAATAATGTTGTCGGAATTTTTATGTATCTTTGTAACCTTTGCACACTTGATTATCTTGCCTCCAAGCTTTTCAATTTCGGAAGCCGTAACATCCCAAAGCTGTCCGGGACCGAGTTTCGGATATTTAAACTCTTCTATCAAAGAAGTATTTACTTTTCGGTTTTTTACCTTAAAGAGCTTTCCGAAAAAGTCCTTTAAGATGCCAAAGATCGAAAGCCCTTTTGTCCTCTGACGTCCCCATGACGCATCGATCTCCGAAGGATGCCTGCCCCAGAGGTTCTCCGTATAATATTCAAAGAACATTCCGTACAGCTTTCGTCCGAAATTATTAACGTAGAGATTTTCAAGATTATCTTCGGGAAGCTTATGAAATACCGAAGCAAGATAACTGAATCCCACTTTTAATGTGGTTCCGAAACCGAAATTCTTAAAGGTCTCGGGCTTTAAAGATATCGGGTAATCGTAGAATTTATCGTCAAAAAGGATTCTTGATACACGATGTCTGAGCAACATGACCCTGTCTTCTTTTTCAGGGTCGGGACCGCCTTCTTTAACCGGCATGGGCCTGTTAAGTACTATATCGTCATATGTGGGGTGTCCCTGCATAGGAAGCATTTTATCCCACCATGCATTTACTTCGGGAACTTTGGAAAAGAAGCGGTGTCCACCCATGTCCATACGGTTCCCTTTGTATTCAACGGTTTTCGAAATACCACCAAAGCAGTCGCTCTCTTCGAAAACGACCACTTCAATATCCGAGGAATTCTTTAACAGTTCATATGCAGCCGTAAGACCGGCAGGACCTGCTCCGATTACAAGAGCTCTCTTCATATATATCTCCTTTATGACCCCAAATTACTGTACTGTACAAAATTATTTAAAAAGCGACTGTCTGGCGCCGTGATTGGCTGCTCTGTGCTTAAGGGTATCGGTAACAGCATCCATCCTTAATCCCGCATCTATAAAATCACAGTATTTACAGAAAGGATAACCCGCACGGCTCTCTCTTATATCATTGCGGACTTTCTGATAAAGAGGCGAATTCCATGCTTCTTTTATCGGGGTAACCTTAAGATCCGCCATTGTCGTAACTTCAAAATTGTCACAACAGCAGATACCCATCCTGCCGTCCGGGAATATAAACACATCCGTATAAGGCATAAGACAGGTTTCTTTTATTATCTTTATATCATTGACTTTATTGGGCGCAGATCCCGCTCTGTTTGAAAGAACCGCGTTTTTGTAGCGCATCTGCACCAAAAGTTCCACATCCTTGAATTCATCCTGATGCGCTTTGGCATATTCATATATTTCTTTGACATTTTTATGAAGCTTCATGTCAAGGCAGTAATTGTTGATTATAAGCTGATTGACATACGGTATTATTTCTTTTACTTTTTCAAGCGTTAAAGTAAGCCCGTTTGTCGAAAGAAAGATAAAACTGTCCGGAAGCTTTTCCCTGCAATATTTATGGAACTCAACAATCCTTGTATCTATAAACGGCTCATTGTTGCCGTATAGCGTAAGATGGCCTTTATATCCCCAATCGGCAAGCTGGTCTATGATAGATTCAAACAATCCTTCATCCATCTTGCAAAGAGGTCTTTTTTCCGCATTCCTGTTGGCTGTACAGAAAGCACAGTCAGAATTACAACGGTTTATGGTCTCAAGATTGACCACAAGCGGATGAGGCGGCTCTTTTGCGCTCATAAAATAATCGATATATTGTTTTTGAGTTTTGTTTCTTGTGGAAAGCTGTAATTTTAAATAACTGCCCGAAGACAGCTTAGGAAACCATTTCTGAAGATTCCAGCCGAGTCTTCCGCCGAAATTATGATATTTAACAGGCATCCTGTTTCTCCTTTTTATATCAAAATGCTATCATGTATTGTATCAATCTACCGGTTTACGGTCAAGAAACCGATATTTTGTATATCATCACCATCCGAATGATTCAAAGATATAAGAAACGCCGCTTATAAGATGGAGAATAAGAATAAAATATCCGATGTACAGTATGACCTTCCTTTGAATAACGTCCTCCTCCGAATATGTAAGTCCGACAAAGTGAAGAAAAGTCGTTATCCAAAGTATGAGCATTCCAAACATCATAGGCCACATGAAGTTGGCATCATAAAGTTTCGACCCGTTTTCCCCAAGTAAAGCCGCTTCCAAAAATCCGACCGCATATGAGATCAATCCAAGCCTGCCCATACCGGTTTTTACAAAATTCTTTGAATCAATGACTATCACGTAGATCGGAAAAGCCATTCCGAATATTATCGATAAAGGCACATTTTCGGTGAAAAGCGACCATACTTCCAGCCATTTTGTAATAATAATGACCGAGCCCTCATCGTAATTGCCGTATACGGCAAAGTAAGCCACCGTCTGGATCAGCATATATGCGATAGCGGGAAGTGCGCACAAAAACATCGGCAATAATGCTTTTTTGAAATAATCCGCCGCGTGTTTTTTTTCTTTTGTAAGGATGATCGCAAATTCCCAAAGAAAATATATCCCCACGGCAGGTATGAACATTTCCGCAAAAACAGGTTTTGCTATCTCCGATATCAAAAGGGTCAGGGCAAGAACGATATATCTGCCGATATCGGATCTTATGCCTTTAAAAAAGACTGCTTCGTTTTTTCCGGTGTTTTCGTCCGAAAAACTCTTCGCGTTTTTGATGTTTACAATATCGATCACAAGCATGAAACAAATAAGCGAAAAAGGTTTTGCTGCCATCTGTGTGGGGCTGTAAAGCGGATTTATCGAAAAGGCTCCCGCCGTACGTGTACC
>JAGCCY010000104.1 GCA_017651385.1 Lachnospiraceae bacterium | reverse complement strand
GGTCTTCTCAAGAAGGGGCTCGATGTACTCGGTTACGCACCATGTTTCCTTACCGGAGCATCCGAAAGGAATCTTGCCTGCTGCAACAAGCTTATCACAGCAATCGATAAGTTCATCATAAGTCTTAGGAACTTCTGTATAGCCTACTTCTGCAAGCATGTCCATGTTAGCGAATAAGCCAACAACGTTCATGGTAAGCGGAACACCGTAGTGCTTTCCACCGTATGTGGTGTTGTCAAGCATAGACTCGGGAAGATCTGCAGCGAATGCCTTGTAAGCATCGTCTAAGCAGTATACACGATCAGCCTTAACGAAATCGCCAAGGAATGCACCGCCCCAAGTAAAGAAGATATCAGGGAGCTCGTTAGCTGCTGCAGCTGCCTTGATCTTGGTCTTGTAAGCTTCGTTTTCTGTAGCTTCCCACTCGAAATTAATTTCGGGATGAGCTGCTGTAACTTCTTCGATAGCCTTTACGTAAGAAGGGTAGTTTGAATCGCTTTCTGTAGCGATACACCACATCTTAAGAGAAATCTGCTCTGCGGCAGGTTCGGGAGCGGGCTCAGTACTGGTCTCTGTGCTTGCGCTCACTGTTGTTTCGGCACTGCTGGTGCTGGTACTTGTACTTGCGGGCGTTGTTTCGCCACATGCACAAAGGCCGCATACCATAACTGCCGCTAACAATAATGCAACAATTTTTTTCATAACTTTCCTCCTATAAAGAATGAATTGTTTTCCCGGCCGGGCAGTACCTCACTGCCGGTCGTATATGATTAAAGGCAAAATGCCTAAAATCCAAAATTACTGTTCAACGGTCTTAACCATCTTCGTCGGATATTCGACATAGAGCTTATCGCCTTCCGCTTTTAAGTAAAGAACGGTATCGTCGAGTTTAAATACGTCGCTGTAAAAAAGAGTTATACTCCCGTTTGATGCATCTTCGGTAAAATGACCCGAAAACGTTACCACGCCGCCTTCGTTAAATTCTCCGCTCTTCTTAAATTCAAATGCCCACGAACCGTCTTCTTTTATCCATATTCCGTATATTCTTTCGGGGCTTGAATCACCGTTGTAAACATATACCTCAGGCTCGTATAGATAAAATCCCTCATCGGCTGATGCGTATCTTAGATTTAAATCCTCGCCTCCGCCCGAAAGCTTTATAAACGAATCATCGGTGCTGTATGAATACTTTGTATCTTTATATACTGCTTTTCCGTTTGTTTTCAGTTCAAGTACCGTCTTTCCGGTATCGTGGATATATGCCCACTCTCCGTTAAGAGGGCCTTCCGTCTTTTCACCGCAGGCGGTCAAAAGAATCATCGGCAGAAGCATTGCGAAAAATACTGCACAAAATCTCATTTTTCTCATGTCAATCTGCTCCTTTTGAAAAATTAACCCTGCTAACCTAATATTATCTGACTATTAGATTGATTCTATTTTCATCCGTAAATGCATTTTAGTAAATGTAAATCTTTTACATTCGTAAGCATCTTTTTTACTTTTTTAACGTTTTGTTAATAATTTTGACATATTTTGAGTATTTTTTTGTCGTTTTGCCAAATGAGAATGCATATAAAGTAAAAAAATTTACATTGTTGTTAACATTTTGCACAAAAAAACGGAGGGAAAATTTCCCTCCGTAAAAATACTTCAATTTACTTTTTATCCATTGCCACCGCAGTTTCAAGTGCGATCTCCATCATCTGGGTGAATGAAGTCTGCCTCTCATCGGCGGTCGTGGACTCACCCGTTACAAGACTGTCCGATACCGTAAAGAGCGCAAGCGCACGTTTATGAGCGAAGGCGGCATTAAGATATAACGCAGCGGCCTCCATTTCGACACAGAGGACACCCATTCTCGACCATTTTTCATTGAAGGCCGGATCGGCATGATAGAAAATATCGGATGAAAGCGCATTGCCGACATGATAATTCACTCCAAGCTTTTCTCCCGCCTTTATGGCCTCGCTTAACAGCGTATAGTCCGCAATGGGAGCAAAGTGTCCCGGGATATTAAACTGTGCCTGATATTCGGAGTTGGTGCATGCACCCTGCGCAAATACCACATCTCTTATCTTGACTTCGGGTACAAGTGCACCCGTCGAACCGACTCTTATGATATTATCGACACCAAAGAAGTTAAAAAGTTCATGGGAATAAATACCTATCGACGGCATACCCATACCGCTTGCCATTACCGAAACCTTTGTGCCTTTATACGTTCCCGTATATCCCTGTACGCCTCTTACGTTGTTGACCAGCTTTGCATTCTCAAAGAAGTTTTCCGCAATAAACTGCGAACGAAGCGGATCGCCCGGCATAAGTACCGTTTTTCCGAAATCCTCGGGGCTTGCCTTAATGTGTGCTGTCGGATAATTTGCCATGAATTCTCCTCCTTTATATTTATTTTTCTACTTTTATCTTGATCGGTGTTTCTTTGACCTCTTCACCGGTTATCTGCGTCTTTATCTGTTCGGAAAGACTTCTTAACAGTTCGTCCGTATTTTCTCCGGTCCATATCTTTGTAAACGTGATCTCAAGCTGTACCCAGAAGTTTGATGCTTCCGCAAGTTTCGGAAGAGGAATGGAATTGGCGTACTCTTCCTGGAAGAGTTTAAACGTTTCATCCTCATAGCCCGCATCGTAACTTGCCGCAAGCATGCCGGTCTTTGAGTAAAGATGATCCGAATAATCGGTTGTTATAAAAGAGGCAACACGGTTAGCGGCCTTTTTGTGCTCAGAGTATCCGTTTACGACCAACGCGTTCGTAACGGAAAGCGATCTGGACTGAAGTTCATCCGAAAGTTCGGGTATCCTTGCAAAACCGAATTCGTAGACCGGTGTTACGGATTTTTTGGCCTCTTCAACCTTTGCCTTGTAATCTTCTTCTTTCAGATCCTTACTTTCATATCTTTTCTGAAGTTCTTCAAGTTTCTTGTCAAGATTTGCAACATCCTGTTCATGCTGCTCGCGGGCTGCTTTGTACTCGGCGTCGGCCTTTGCTATTACATCGCTTGTGGCGATCGTAAATACAAACTTTCCGTCAAAGAAATTTTCAAGCATGCCTTCATAGCTTGATGTTTCGGCATCGATCGAAAAGAACTGATTTAAGTTCTGATATACGTTCATACAACGGATGGTATTCTCATTGTATATATCGATATTTCCTTCGTCATCGCCCGCTTCTCCGCCGACTATCATATAGTTGCCCG
>JAGCCY010000103.1 GCA_017651385.1 Lachnospiraceae bacterium | reverse complement strand
TTGATCGTTAAAGCCATTCATCCCAGAATTTTTCGACTATGCCCGGGAGTGTATTAAGATCTGCCACCCTGTATCCTTCCCATTCTCTCGGAAAAAGTCTTCGGTAACCGCTCTCCAAAAACCTTTCGTCCAAAAGTGTCACTATCCCTATATCGTCTTCCGTCCTTATCACTCTGCCCGCTGCCTGAAGCACCTTGTTCATCCCGGGGAATCTGTAGGCATAATCGTAACCGTTTTCATCTCGTGAGTCGAAGAAGTTCTTTATGATATCCTGCTCAAGACATACCTGCGGGATACCGGTCCCAACTATCAAAGCCCCGATCAGAGCATCGTTTTTAAGGTCGATACCTTCGGCAAATATACCTCCGAGCACGCAAAATCCCATAAGAGTGCTCTCACTTCGCTTTTCCATGAAAAGATTCAAAAAATCTTCGCGTTCTTTTTCCTTCATGTTAAAACTCTGGAGCACAACATCCTTATCGATGTCAAAAGAAAAAACCGCTTCGTAAGCTTCATATACTTTGGTCATAAAGCTGTAGGACGGGAAGAATACCATATAATTTCCGTGACGCTTTGAAACGGTTTCATGTATGTGATGCGCGATCTTTTTGTATTCATCATCATTACGTCTTGTATATTTGCTCGTTACGTCATTTGCGATAAGTACGGCGCGCTTATCCGGGTTAAAAACGGATCTTGCATATACTTCGTAGTCATCCGCCTCACCGGCAAGAAGCTCCTTATAATACTGTATCGGTAAAAGCGTGGCCGAGAAAAGGATTGAAGCCACGGAAGACTCCATGCACTCTTTAAGATTGACCCTCGGATTTACGCAGAATAACCTTAAATAGAACTCTCCGTCCCCGTAAAAAGAACAGTAGATCGTGTAATTATCGTCCACCCTTTCGTATATATCCAGGAAATTGAATATCTCAAAATAATATTCAAGAAGCTGTTCTTTGACTTCTTCCGAAAGCTTGATATGCTTTTCCTTACCTTTTTTGGCCGTTTTCTCCTTGTCCTGCAGAACCTTTTCCATTGCGGAATAAAGCCTTAACAAAGACTTTGTGAAGTCACCGATATCGGGTACAAAAGTAACATTCTCGCATTCCCGCTTAAGCTTTAAAAGATGGCTGTTTACGGTGTTCGCACGCTTTGATATCTCGGGAGCGTCATCCTTTGTAAGTCTTTTTATATCAAGGAACATCTCCTTTTTAAGTTCCGCGGAATACATCTCCCTTGCACGGTCCACAAGGTTATGCGCCTCGTCGATCAAAAATATGTACTCTTTTTCTTTTCCGTCCGAGAAAAATCTCTTAAGCTTAGCCCTCGGGTCAAAAGCGTAATTGTAATCTCCTATTATAAAATCGCAGAATACCGATGCATCAAGTCCCATCTCAAACGGGCATACTTTATGCTTTTCGGCATATTTAAGTATCACTTCTCTCTTATATGAATCTTCCGAATTGAGCATATCAAAAACAGCATCGTTGACCCTGTCAAAATGTCCCTTCGCATAAGGGCACTTATCGGGATTACACTGTTTTTCTTCGGTCATGCAGATCTTTTCTTTTGCGGTAAGAAGAATACCTTTGATCTTAAGCCCCTCTTTTCGAAGGATCTCCAAAGAATCCGCCGCCACGGTGCGGGTTATGGTCTTTGCGGTAAGATAAAAGATCTTCTTTGCCTTATCACGCCCTAGGGCACAAACCGAAGGATATACGGTCGAGATCGTCTTGCCCACTCCGGTAGGAGCTTCGATAAAAAGCTTCTTTGAATGACAGATCGTGTAATAGACCTGCTTAACGAGTTCTTCCTGGCCGTCACGGTATTCAAAGGGAAAAGGAAGTCCTTGTATGCTTTCGTTTCGGGCCAGTCTGTGTTCTTCCGAAAACTTTGCCCACTTTTCGTAAGCCGAACAGACTTCGTTTACAAAAGTTTCAAGTTCGGACAGCTTACACTCTTCGTTAAAGTATTTTATTTCTTCGGTCTCTATGTTGCAGTAGGTGATCCTTACCTTTATGACCTCGATATCGTTTTGTACACCGTATATATATGCATAAAATTTGGCCTGGGCAAGGTGCAAAGGCTTTGCCTCTTTATATTTCATGACATCGGCATAGGTAGACTTGATCTCATCGATCGTAACTCCCGACTCATTCTCGATGATGCCGTCGGCGCGACCTTCAACTGTAATGTCCACATCTTTTCCGTGAAAAACAAAAGCAAGCGGTACTTCCGCGCGGTAATCAGCACCCATCCGTTTCTGTATCATACGATGAATGCGACCGCCTTCCTGCATCGCCTGCTCCGAAAAGCTTCCTATTCTGTTGTCGATATCTCCGGAGCGGAGTATAAACTCCACCAGGCTCCTTACAGATATTTTCGCTTCCACATCTACCCTGCCGTCAGTCAGCGCGAAGGCTTACTAACAAGCCTGCGCGTGATCCCGTATAAACCCTTCGAGTTCCGGGTTATACCCGTCATATGTAATCGTAAGAGGGCGTGACATGTCGAGTCCCAGCACTCCAACGATCGACTTTGCATCTACATAATACCTGTTGTACGATGCCACATCAATATCAAAATCGCATTTTGAAGTGATCCTCACGAACTCCTTTACCATGGAAGGAGTTAAAACAATACTTTTCTGCATAATATTACCTCCGCATTAAGTCCTGTATTTCTTCTTCCCCTTAACAAGATATTATATGCGGGAAAACGTTTTCAACAAATGGAAAAATTGCCAAATTTTCTTCGATTTTTCTTGCATATTCTGTCGAAATGTTGTTAAATTATTCTGTTTGGACAACTACATATTGTGCAGTTAGATTATATGAGGTAATTATTATGGAAAAAACCAAAATTCCGGCAGGCTATGCGCCCGCTTTAAACCTTCATGACACGCAGATTGCGATCAAGACCGTCAAGGATTCTTTCCAGACTCTTCTTGCCGAGAGACTTAATCTCTTACGTGTGTCAGCTCCGTTGTTTGTGGATCCCGCACAGGGTCTTAACGACAACTTAAACGGTTATGAGCGTCCCGTAACCTTCGGGGTCAAAGAACAAAACGAATACAACGCGGAGATCGTTCATTCCCTTGCAAAATGGAAAAGATACGCCTTAAAGAAATACGGTTTCTCCGTAGGTGAAGGCCTCTATACCGATATGAACGCCATCCGCCGCGATGAAGATACCGACAACACTCATTCGATCTTTGTGGATCAGTGGGACTGGGAAAAGATAATCACCAAAGAAGAAAGAAATCTCGATACCTTAAAGAAGGTCGTAAACGACGTATACAAGGTACTTCGCAAGACCGAGAAATATCTTGCGATCCAGTACGATTACATCGAGGAGATCCTTCCTCACGACATTTTCTTTATCACAAGTTCGGAACTTCTTGAGATGTTCCCCGAATATACGGCAAAAGAACGCGAATACTATATCACAAAGGCAAAAGGCGCCGTATGTATCATGCAGATAGGCGACAAGCTCGAAAACGGCGAACCTCACGACGGCCGTGCTCCCGACTATGACGACTGGGAATTAAATGCAGATATCTTAGTATACTATCCCGTCCTCGACATGGCTCTTGAGCTGTCATCAATGGGTATAAGAGTCGATGAAAACTCCTTAATGACCCAGCTTGAAAAGGCAGGCTGCCCCGAAAGAGCAAAGCTTCCTTTCCAGAAGGCGATACTCGACAAAGAGCTTCCTTACACCATAGGCGGCGGTATCGGACAGTCACGTATCTGTATGTTCTTCTTAAGAAAAGCACACATCGGTGAAGTACAGTGTTCCCTCTGGCCCGAAGAAACGGTCAGGACACTTAACGAACACAACATTCCTTTACTTTAATAAATTTAAAACCGGCAGCTGTCAGGCTGCCGGTTTTGCTATCTCATCAGTTTTTCGCTTGTTCTTTCCGTTTACCACCAAAAGCAGTGTAAGCCCGAGAGCGATACATATCGCAACCGGAAGCTTTTCCGCAAGGATATCCGAAATCATAACAGAATGCTCAACCGTATATATGCACATCGAAGAAAGAACGAATACAAGCGCGCTTAACACAAATCTGTCGGTAAGCTCGTAAATATACATTGCAATACCGATCGTAAATGTAAGCACAAGGCCTTTTCCGCCAGAAGAGTTCATAAACCCGAACAAGAGCGCCGTGAGCACAAGAGGCATCATGCGTAAAGTCTTTTTTGCCCTGTAAAAGCAAAGACCTATAAAGATCGCGGCCTGAGAAAGGGGCACCAGTATTCCTTCAAGCAATATCCCCGCAAGAAACGGCGGATCGTACTGAGCAAGATCGGGCACGACCGCATCCTGTGCCGTATTTGCCGCATCGGCCGCCGCCTGTATAAGATCGGGGTTATTTGCGTACATTTCGGCAGTCATGTTATCAAGCATTATCATACCTGAGGATATACCGACCGCAAGAAGTATTGCAGAAAGACCCAGAATAGCAACGTCCGCCTTATTAAAGGAAGGCTTCACTCTTTCCTTCGACGCCTTTATAACGGACTTAAAATCTCTTATTAGCAATACACCCACAAGCACAGTGCCAAGCTGATAGAATGTATAATCAAGTCCCACCGGAAGAGGTCCGGAATCGGGTCCTTTTATAAGCTGTACTATCATGTAAAGCAGGAAATACACCGCAGCCTTTCCTATCCAGTACATAAGCGCGGGACCCACAAAAGCCCACATTCTCGCAAATGACTGTCTGCTTGCTTCCTTGCTTGCCGTCTTCCAGTCCTTAGGTTCGGACTTTTCACCGTTTTC
>JAGCCY010000102.1 GCA_017651385.1 Lachnospiraceae bacterium | reverse complement strand
CTGCAGACGATATCAAACCATTCGCCGGCTACTGGCAGAACGACGAATTATCACAGTGGCTTTTGATCGATGAGAACCGTACGTTTGCGGTATTCAATGATTACGATGAGCCCATAGTGGTCGGCTTCGTCTGGATAAATGACGGTACCGCAAAACTCGTCGACGGAAACGGCGATACATATATGGAACTTGATGTATCGGAAAGCGGAGATCTTCTGGATAAAAACGATATGCGCGCATACCGCACCGCAACGAGCGAACCTTCGGGACAGAAGCCGGAAGGCATTGATGCGTTTGCGGGAAAATGGATAAGCGAAGAAAACGATCACTATATTGAGATATCATCCGACGTGACATGGTCTATGTATAATGCTTCCGGCGATGTAATAGACGAAGGGACCGCTTCATTACGTGAGGATTCGCTGGTACTCATCGACGGTATGGGTGAAGGCGTAATGGAATTGGAACGCACCGTGAGCGGAGATCTGTTTACATGGGATGATATGACAAATTATACTCCGGTAGATGAGATTCCTTCTGATTTTTAAATTGGGAGAGAATAAGTAATGATCACTAAATTTGGAGAGGATAAGATATGATCACTAAATTGAGAGTACCCGCTTTGGTAATGACATTGTTGATCACGGTAGTTCTTACGTTTTCGGCCTGCGGTCTTTTTTCGGACTCCGGCAGCGCACCGGCTCCGGTGCGTGTACACGAAGATATCATCGAAGAACCGACTCTTTCGGTCGAAGAAGCCGCCGGATACGGTGAATTTCCCTTACATCCCGTGTTTGACTTCAAGGGTACCGGAAACTTTAAGGATATAGATACAAATGTATGGAAGAGTAATCCCAGTTATGATCCCAAAAACTTTGTCGGTAAATGGTACGAGGACGGTTTTACAAACGGATATTACTTAGAAATGTACGGTGACGGTACATGGCAGCTTTTTACGGATACTGTATTAAAGGGCTATTATACAGTCTGGGAAAACGGTGTGATCAATTTTGAAGAAGGAGCTTATGGCATTACGCTCGGCCAGGCCGACGTGCGCGGCGCCGGTGCGGATTATGGCGATCCTTCGGAACCGCTTACAATGTATCTTTCGTTCTACGCAGAATCGCTTACAAGCTTTAGGGCGGCCGATGGCAAAGTAACTTTGATGCGTGTATGGGATTCTGTCTATAAAGATGACATTGAAGATTATTATCGCGAGGTGTATCCGTTTACAGATCAAAGTGGCACCTGGTATCTCGTAGGAGAGGAAGAGGCTCAGAATTTCTTTGAGATAATCGCATCCGGTAACTGGGGTCAGGAACAGGACGGACAGGGTATGCTTGAAGTCGGCTTGCTGGAAGATGAGGTCGACGGCAAATATACATGCACAGGCGCTAACTGGGGCGAGGAATATGTATTTGAATTTGCCGACGACGGATATCTGTATGTTAACGGGGAACAATACGAAAAGCGTGAAGGTGTAGACTTAAGATATAGGTATATTGTGGATAAATGGTATTATTATGACAAGGAAAATAAGAGTTACAGCGGTGCCTATGAGTTCTTCGACGACCTTACTTTCAAGTCATTGCCGGACAATCCCAAAAAGGAGAGCGGTATATACTTCTATATGGATAGTAACCTGCTTTTATATGATTATGAAGGACATCGGCTCCATAAATTCTATCAGGACATCTTTTTCGCACGTCGTAAGACCATGATCGATGAAAATGACAAATATCTGTATGGAGAAGGTCACGTAATAGTAAGATAGAAAGATGCCTCTTTAAAAGGGGTTTAGGAGGAATGAATAAAATGAAAAAAGCAATAGCAATGTTTTTGACACTCGGTATGGTATTGACTCTTACCGCCTGCGGAGAGGCTGTAAGCACGGAGCCTGAACCTGATCCGGTACCGGCTTCCACGGAGGTTTCGGCAAGTGTTTCCGAAGATCCGGCACCTGTCGATGAAGGTGTTACGATCGACGCAGATACGGTAATCGAGAATTTTAAAAACGCACAGGCCTTCTGGTTTGTGGCCGAAGGCGCTATAGCTACGGATTACGAAGATTCGATCACAGGTACAATCCGAGGATTTGAAAATGAATTTTATCGTGTGAACGAACCCGGTATGAGCACCTACGATGATATGGTGGATACACTTTCTGCATATGTGGATGCTTCTTTTGTCAAAGACTATATCGACAATAATGAAAGTTATTTAAATTCCGACGGAAACATGTATGTCTGTCCCGCAGGCCGCGGAGACGATCTTAGCCTTGCATGGGTCGAATATTCCGTGGATCTTAACGGAGAGAGAGGAACGCTTATACTTACCATCCATCGCCAGGACTATTTCGATTCCCTTCAGGACTGGTATGAGACAGGCGATATCGACGAACATGAATTTCCGTTTACCGTTTCCGACGGCCATGCGGTATTCGATAAAATGGAGTATATCTGCATGTATCCCGAAGAAGCACCTATCGAAGGCCACGATCCCGATTCGCTTGATGCGGCTCTTATCGGCCTGATCGCAGGAACATGGACCATCGAAGGCGGTGACAGCATCGTAATAGAAAAGGACGGCTCGTTTTCTTCGTATTTGGACGGTGAAGAACGGACTGACGGATTCATTTTCACTTCACGTTCGGATGACGGCACTTATATGATGAACGGTGAAGATTTCAACAATACGATCTTTAAGCATGAGACACTTGACGACGGTACCGAGGCCATCACGTTTGATTCGGGAAGCATCGTATACACCAGGGCGGACTAAGACCGTTTAGATATGGGGGAAGACACGACATGACACTTGCTCAGATAATCTTACTTATCTTAGGCACAATAGGTGCCATATATTTCGGACGCAAAAGAAAATTCGTCCTTATGACCGTATGTATCATTGTTGCGGCAGTGATGCTCTTTCTTTTGGTGTGCCTCGGCCTTCTTTTATGGGGCATAGATTAAAGAAAAATTGAAAAAGAACCTTTCGCGGGTTATAAACTCCACGAGGATTAAGAATAGATAGAAAAGGTTTATGAAAATGAGTAAAAAGATCATTTTTTTGGGTTCTTCGGTAACATACGGTTCCGCAGCGGGAGGCGTTTCTTTTGCCGATATCATCTGTGAAAAGAACGGTTACGAAATGGTAAAAGAAGCCGTTTCGGGCACCACGCTTACAGACGATGAGGAAAAGTCTTATGTAAGCAGGCTTAAGACGATCGGTGCCGATAATGCGGATCTTTTTATATGCCAGCTTTCCACAAACGATGCCGCGCTTAAAAAGCCGCTTGGAAATATTTCCGAGGGTAAAGATATTGATTCTTTTGACGTAAACACGATCGCGGGGGCTATCGAATATATCATCGCGTATGCATTAAATAAGTGGGGCTGCCCCGTTGCCTTTTATACGGGCACGAAATTTGATTCAGAGCTTTATGCGCAAATGGTCTCTTTACTT
>JAGCCY010000009.1 GCA_017651385.1 Lachnospiraceae bacterium | reverse complement strand
GAGAAATTAAGCGATATAAGCGACAAAACCGCAGGCCTCTATCTTGATGACGGCACGCACCCTTCAATGGCCGGGACATGGGAAATATTAAGGGTTTTACTCACAAACTTGACCAATTAAAAGAATATTGGTAAAATTTTTTAAGTTATGGTGGGGGCATAACGAATGGGGCCTGTTTAGTTATGGTTTTTATTTCAAGATTTCATAAAAAATGTAGAATTTCATATTTAAGAGTTGCATTGATAGCCATCGGTTTTGCGGCCTTGTTCATCCCGAACATAAGGCTCTACAAAAGCGAGGGCTTTAATATATACACACTTATGGTAAACGGCCATGAAATGGGTCGTGTCGATGATAAAGAAACAGCGGATAAACTTTTCAACAAAGCAAGACGTGAAGTTGCATCCAAAAGCAAAGAGCTTGTACTTATAGATGCCGAGCCGGAGCTTGTCGGTGAAGAAGTATTAAGAGGAAAAACGGATCCCGACGACGTGGTCGTGCAAAACCTTGTACGCGAGCTTGAATCGTCGGTAAAAGCCACCATGCAGCGTTCTTATACCATTAAGATTGACGAATATATGGTCAACGTTGCATCGGAAGAAGATGTAATATCGCTTCTGGAAGCATCACTCAACAGATATGAGGAGACAGGAAAATTCGGTGTTCAGCTTACGCGGGATTCAAAAAGACAGCTTCCCGTCCTGATTCCCGTTGTATACCAGACGACTCCGGAAGAAGAACCGGTCAAAGAAATAACAGCCGAAGAATATCTCGGAGGTGACGGTATATTCGGTGCTTTTGACAATGTTCTTGAGAATGTCGTTGTGGAACTTGAGCCCGATTTCGACGATTACGATTACAGCATAAACAAAATGTCTTTCGTAAATACGGTAGAAGTTGTGGAGTCATATCTTCCGTCCAATGAGATCAAGAAACTTGAAGTTGCGATCGATGAGGTTACAAAGGACAAAGAACAAAAGACCATTTACGAAGTAGTAGGCGGAGATACCCTTTCGGGTATATCCAATAAGACGGGTATCTCGGTGGACGATCTTGTGGCACTTAACGATAACCTTGAAACCGCAAATTCTACGATACATATAGGCGATGAACTTACGATCACGGTTCCTAAGCCTGAGTTAAGCGTTACATATGAATCGCTTTCATATTATGAAGGTACATATGAAGCGGAAGTAATATATATTTACAATGATGACTGGTACACTACCAAGGAAGTGATCCTTCAGGAGCCCACATCCGGTTATCACAAAGCTGTTGAAAAGACCACATATGTCAATGATGATATAACTTCGTCGGAGATCATCAAAGAAGAGGTTATCGTGGAGGCGGTTCCCAAGATCGTTGAAAAGGGTACCAAGATACCTCCCACATATATCTGGCCTTGTTCGAGCTGGAGGATTACAAGCGGTTTCGGATCAAGAGCGGCTACTATAAGAGGTATGACTTCATATCACCAGGCAGTAGATATCGGCTGCCCTATCGGTACAAGCGTATGGGCTTCGTGCGGTGGTAAGGTCGTACATGCGGGATGGATGTCAAGTTACGGTTATTGTATCTTTATCAATCACCCTGACGGACGCCAGACCAGATACGCTCATTTGAGTCGTGTACTTGTAAGTGCCGGACAGAATGTTGTCCAGGGACAGAAGATAGCGCTTTCCGGTAATACCGGTGTATCGACCGGACCTCACTTACATTTCGAGATGAGAATGAACGGAAGGGCTGTAAACCCGCTTAATTACGTGACAAGATAACAGCATAACCCCGTTTTGACAAAGGCGGGGTTTTGTGATATATCTTTTACTGTTAATCATATTTAAGGATGGATTTATAATGAACCAGTACGCGATCAAGGGCGGTAATCCCCTTGTAGGCGAAGTGGAGATCGGCGGAGCCAAAAATGCGGCTTTGGGAATACTTGACGGTGCCATTTTGTCCAACGAGACTGTTGAAATAGAGAATGTTCCCGACTTAAGAGATTCCAATGTCATGCTGGATGCATTAAGGAGTATAGGGGCATATGTGGAAAAGGTCGACCGTCACACCGTGAGGATCAACGGCTCCACTATTTCAACCACTCTGCTTGACATAGACAGTATAAAGAAAATAAGAGGTTCTTATTACTTTGCCGGTGCACTTCTGGGTAAGTATAAGAACGCGGAAGTTGCTCTTCCGGGCGGATGCAATATAGGAAGCCGTCCGATAGACCAGCATATAAAAGGTTTCAGAGCGCTCGGTGCCACGGTGGACATTGAGCACGGCTGTATAGTAGCCGATGCCGAGAGGCTGGTAGGAAGCCATATATATCTTGACGTTGTTTCCGTCGGAGCTACGATCAATTTAATGCTCGCTTCGGTAATGGCAGAAGGCCAGACATATATAGAAAACGCAGCTAAAGAGCCTCATGTTGTTGATGTGGCTAACTTTTTAAACAGTATGGGAGCATCCATTAAGGGTGCAGGTACCGATGTGATCCGTATAAGAGGCGTTGAAAAGCTTCACGGAGCACACTACTCAATAATTCCCGATCAGATAGAAGCCGGTACATTTATGCTGGCGGCTGCGGTTACAAAGGGAGATGTTCTTATCAAGAACATTATTCCCAAGCACCTTGAATCCATTACTTCCAAGCTTTTGGAAATCGGATGTGAAGTCGAAGAATCGGATGATGCGATCAGAGTGGTAAGCGCAAAGCCTTTCAGGACCACTACGGTTAAGACTCTTCCGTATCCCGGATTTCCTACCGATATGCAGCCGCAGATAGTTGTGGCACTTGGTCTTGCGGAAGGCACGAGTATCGTAACCGAAAGTATCTTTGAGAACCGTTTCAGATATGTGGATGAGCTTACAAGGCTCGGAGCCAATATAAAGGTTGAAGGTCATACCGCGGGAATAGAAGGTGTATCAAGATATACAGGAGCAAATATCACCGCACCCGATCTTCGTGCGGGAGCAGCGCTTGTGGTCGCAGGTCTTGCTGCCGAAGGGTTTACACTTATAGATGATATTCATTTTGTGGAAAGAGGATATGAAGATTTTCCCGAAAAGCTGAAAGCTTTAGGTGCACAGATCGAGATCGTCACGGATGAAAAAGAATATACGCGCTTTAAACTTGAAGCAATATAAAAAGAAGCCTTTGAAGGCTTCTTTTTATTTGTATTATACGATCGCTTCTATATAAAGTTCGGGATGGAGAGACAGATCTATAAAATCATCTTTGCTTTTTATCGTGGGCCTTGCAAGTGACGACCTGTTTATGAAAACAACGTCTCCCAGTGTTCCGTTGTTTAATTTGACCCTGTGCAGCATATAGGTATTTACTATATTCTCAAGGAAGGTCATTATGAATCGCGTGTCATATTTCTGAAGTCCTTCATTTTCGAATATCTCTATGACTTTAAACGGACACATCGGACCTCTGTATACTCTTGCGGAAGTCATTGCGTCATAAACATCCGCTATGGCCACAAGCTTGGCATATGTGTCGATCTTGGCATTTCTGATGCCAAACGGATAACCGGATCCGTCGCAGCGCTCGTGATGCATAAGTGCGGCATTCATTATATGTTCGGAAATATCGAACCGTCTTAAAATGTTATAACCCTCAAGTGCATGTTTTTTTACAATGGCGAATTCGTCCTGCGTAAGTTTGGCGGGTTTCTTTATGATGATGTCAGGTATGGATATTTTCCCTATGTCGTGGAGCAATCCGCAAATGGTTGCAAGTCTTGTTTCTTCATCGCTCATTTTAAGCCAGCGTGCAAAAACATTACAGATAAGAGCAACGTTTATGCTGTGGACATAGGTCATATCATCGTACTGGCGCATGTTATGAAGCATATCAAAAACATTAAGATATCCGTCGTCGCTTTCAAGGATCACATCCACACAGTTGAGCATGGTATCAACATTAAGTTCTTTTCCCTCTTTGGATACGGAATCTATTAAGGCCTGGAATTTTGGGACTTCATTATCGAATCGTTCTTTGAACTCAAGGAATTGCGGACTTTTCTTTATCCGCTCGGAATACGAAATATCTTCATCCGCTTCGGGATTGTCAAGATATTCCTGCGACATCTCGTCTTCCACACGCACGTTGATGATAGAGTAGAATTCGAGTTTTGTGATGGTTTTATCTGTTAAAACCAGCCCTCTCGGAAGAATGAGCTGGTTGTTGAAAGTATAGACATCTTCCGCGGTAATCATACCTGGAACCAAGTCTTGCGTGTTTACACGTCTCATATACCCTCCGGGTCCCCTTAGCACCGATTAGTATTACTTGTAGATTATACTTTTTTTTCGTCTATAAATCAACATTATGATAATTCTGCACTATAAATCGTGTTGACAAGATCAATGCTACGTTGTATAGTCTATTCAACTCTTATTCAGAGTGGTGGAGATACAGAGGATCGATGAAGCCACGGCAACCCCCATAAGGAAGGTGCCTGCCTGAGCGAGTAGTCGTTATAGGCGACGATTTCGAACAATAAGAGGATTGAAACAGTCTTATTCAGTCCGCTTGTTCGAAAGAACAAGTTTTTTTATTTTATACTATTTTTCGTTTCAAAGAAACAGAAAGGACAAATTATGGAGAAACGTTTGTTTACTTCCGAATCCGTTACAGAAGGACATCCCGACAAAGTCTGCGATGCGATATCTGACGCGATTCTTGACGCCTGCATGGCATCGGACCCTATGAGCCGTGTTGCCTGCGAAACAGCAGCCTGCACAGGTTTTGTGCTTGTAACGGGCGAGATTACCACAAACGCTTATGTTGATATTCAGAGCGTTGTAAGAGAAACGGTTAAGGAGATCGGTTACACAAAGTCCGAATACGGCTTTGACGGCAATACCTGTGCGGTATTGGTTGCGATCGACGAGCAGTCATCCGATATAGCCATGGGTGTCGATAAGGCACTTGAAGCAAAAGAAGGCGAGCTTACGGATGATCTTGATACAGGTGCCGGCGATCAGGGCATGATGTTTGGTTATGCCACAAACGAGACACACGAGCTTATGCCTTATCCGATCTCACTTGCTCACAAGCTTGCACTTAAGCTTACAGAGGTCAGAAAGAACGGAACCCTTAAATATCTTCGTCCCGACGGAAAGACTCAGGTTTCGGTCGAGTATGATGAGAACGGAAAGCCCGTTCGTCTTGAGGCTGTTGTATGTTCCACACAGCACGACGATGATGTTACTCAGGAACAGATACATGAAGATATTAAGAAGTATGTATTCGATCCCGATCATCCCAAGGAAATGGTTGATGAAAACACAAAATTCTTTATCAAACCCACAGGCCGTTTCGTGATCGGAGGACCTCACGGTGATGCAGGTCTTACAGGCCGTAAGATCATCGTAGATACCTACGGCGGATATGCACGTCACGGCGGCGGTGCTTTCTCGGGAAAAGACTGCACAAAGGTTGACAGAAGCGCTGCTTACGCTGCAAGATACGTGGCAAAGAACATTGTAGCGGCAGGTCTTGCGGATAAGTGCGAGATACAGCTTTCATATGCGATCGGTGTTGCACAGCCCACTTCCGTACAGGTTGATACTTTCGGAACAGGTAAGCTTTCCGATACAGAGCTTACAAAGATCGTAAGAGAGAATTTCGATCTTCGTCCCGCAGGGATCATCAAGATGCTCGATCTTCGCCGTCCGATATACAAGCAGACCGCAGCATACGGTCACTTCGGCCGTACCGATATCGATCTTCCCTGGGAAAAGACCGATAAGGCAGAAACCCTTAAGAAGTATTTATGATCACAGATCGTCCGGCCCGCAATCTTTTATAGGTTGCGGGTCTTTTTCTTTTGCCCAAAATCTTTATATCTTCATCAAATCTTAATCTGTCATATGTTTCATCTTAAGCGGGAGTTTTGTATACTGATAATCGAGAAAACAAAGCGGATCGCGAACGGAGGGGTCG
>JAGCCY010000101.1 GCA_017651385.1 Lachnospiraceae bacterium | reverse complement strand
GGTACCACCGACGATATATTGAGATCACTTGCCGAATATTACGAAAGAGAAGTCGAGATCCACGAAAACATACGCGGAGCAGTCACTTATCCCATTGTAATGATATTTATGATGTTCCTCGTTATATTGGTCCTTGTCACCAAGGTGCTTCCGATCTTCAACCAGGTATTTGAACAGCTCGGTTCGGAAATGTCGGGTTTTGCCGCTTCGCTTTTAAACTTAGGCAACAATCTGAACAGATACAGCTTAGGTTTTATCGTATTTATTGCCCTTTGCATCATATTATATATTTTCTTTTCAAAGACCCATGCGGGCCACAGCGTTGGGAGGAAGATCCTTTCCGGATTTTTCCTTACAAAGATGTTCTATGAGGATGTTGCCACCGAGCGGTTTGCCGGCGGTATGTCTCTTATATTGAGCGCAGGTCTTGATACTTACAGAGGTCTTGATATGATCAAGGAACTCGTGGAACACAAGAAAGTATGTAAAAAGATCGATATATGCAAAGAATCGATCATGAATCAGGCAAGTTTCCCGGATGCGTTAAAAGAAGCCGGTTTCTTTTCCAACTTAAATAACCGTCTTGTAGATGTCGGATTTAAGAGCGGTCAGCCCGAGCTTGTTATGAAACGTATTGCGGATGAATACAGTTCAAAGAGCGCCAAGAAAATGAACGGTATCATTTCCGTTATCGAGCCTACTTTGGTCATCGTTCTTTCGGTCATCGTAGGACTCATCCTTTTGTCGGTCATACTTCCTCTTATGGGAATAATGTCAAATATAGGTTAAAAACAATATGGCAGTTTATCGTTTCGTAAAAAAACAAAACTTCATACGCCGCATAAACGGTTTTGCACTTTCTATCGTTGCTTTTATTGTTATCCTTGTGGCTTTTGTGATTATCATCTCAGGCATATCCGAAGATACCACCGAACGTCAGCAGGAAGCGCTTGAAACGGCAATAGAGAGAAGCATCATAAGCTGTTATTGTGTCGAAGGTACATATCCCCCGAGTCTTGATTATATCAAGGATCACTACGGGCTTACTTATGATACCGATCAGTTCTTTGTGGATTACAAAGCGATAGGCTCTAACTTGTTCCCCGATGTTACGGTCATATACAAAGGAGACAGAAGTGAAAAATAAACCGAGAAAACATACAATCGATATTGTGTTTGTAATTACATTATTCTGCGTTTTCGCGGTTTCCGTAATCATGCTCACAGGAACGGGTGCGGGCGTATACCAGAAGATAGTCAACAACATGCGTGAAGACTATGATTCACGTGTAGCCACCTCCTATCTTTTCAATAAGATCCACAGAGCCGATGCCGACGGCTGTGTTTCCGTGGGCAGATTCAATGAAAGTAACGCCCTCCTTCTTACCGAAGAGATTGAAAATGTCAATTATTGCACTTATATATATTTTTACGACGGAAATCTTATGGAGATGTTCACAAGACTCGACCAGGATATTGACCCGTCATTCGGAAACAAAATAATGTCTTTATCGGATTATAAAGTGGAGCAGGTCTCTCCTACACTTTATCATTTTGATTTTACGACAACGGAAGGGATAGAAAGCAGTCTCTATGTGCATACGAGAACCGCTTCGGATACAGGATCATGAAAAACTCAAAAATCTCTCTCTTCTTAATGGAACTCATAGTTGTAATTTTCTTCTTCTCACTTACGGCCGCAGTGTGCCTTCAGGTCTTTGTAAAGGCTCATGTTATGGGTGAGAATACCACCAATTTAAACAACGCTGTTTTATACGCCGAAAATACCGGTGAACTCTTCTATGAATACAAAGAAGAATTCATGAGTCATACGGATCTTATCACCGATAACGTTGCAGATAATCTTTCGGTCGAACTGATACCTTCATCGGATGATAATTTTCTTTACCTCACTTACAACTGCTATGTAAAAGGAAAGACCGATCCGATCTATACCATAGATTTTAAACAGCATATAAAGGAGGTAGCGGGAAATGAACAATAAAAGCCACCGTCCTTCCTTTAATGTAGGTACCTCTTCGATACTGTTTATTTTCGTTATATTGACTCTCGTATCGTTTGCGGTCTTATCATTGGCAAGCTCCGTATCCGATTACAGGCTTTCCGAAAATGTTTCCGTAAATACCAAAAACTATTATATTGCCTGCAATGAGATCGAAGACAAACTTTCCCAGACGGATCTTGCATTAAAAAAGCTTTACGATTCGGATATCTCAAGAAAGGGATACTTTGATGAAGCAGGACACACAATATCATTTGCGGAGCCTGTATCGGACATACAGACTTTAAAAGTTGAAATATCCATTCTGTATCCCGAAGAGAAAGGCGATCCTTTCTATAAGATAACTTCCTGGGAAGTAGTGACCACAGGTTCTTTGGAATATGATGATTCTCTCGATCTGTTTAAGTGATCTTTTATAAGTTCTATTTTTTGCATGCAAAAAGTCCCGTCTCTTTCGAAACGGGACTTTTGATTTTATTTCTTATTCTTCGGTATCCACGAAATCATCTTCTACGGTCTCACCGTCGTCAAATACCTCTTCGGTGTCCATAGCATCCAGGATAACCTCGGATTCTTCGCCATCTTCCGATGCGTCAAATCCTTCTTTTGCCATACTCTGTGCAGCTGCGATCTCTTCCTGAAGAGCATTGAATCTTTCGTCGGAGCTTAATCTTACGTCACGATAACGCTTCATACCCGTACCTGCGGGGATAAGCTTACCTAAGATAACGTTCTCTTTAAGACCGATAAGGTTATCGATCTTACCCTTGATCGCTGCCTCAGTAAGAACCTTGGTGGTCTCCTGGAATGATGCTGCCGAAAGGAACGATTCCGTTGCAAGAGCGGACTTTGTAATACCGAGGATTATACGCTCGCCTGTAGCCGGTTCTTTGCCATCGGCAACAAGTCTTTCGTTCATATCTTCAAAATCAAGATAATCAACAAGCGTGCCGGGAAGGAATTCGGAATCTCCGTTGTTGTCGATCCTTACCTTCTTAAGCATCTGACGTACAATGACCTCAATGTGCTTATCGTTGATATCAACACCCTGGAGTCTGTACACACGCTGTACTTCTCTTAAGATGTAATCTTCAACCGCATTGATACCTTTAACCTTTAAAAGATCGTGAGGATTGATGGAACCATCGGTAAGTACATCGCCGGCTTCAAGCTCATCACCCTCCTGAACCTTGATCCTCGATCCGTAAGGGATCAGGTAAGCCTTTTCGTTATTATCCTTGTCGGTTATAACTACTTCACGCTTCTTCTTGGTATCTCTTATTGAAACGGTTCCGCCGAACTCTGCGATGATCGCAAGTCCTTTGGGCTTACGTGCCTCGAACAATTCTTCTACACGGGGAAGACCCTGTGTGATACTGTCGCCGGCAACACCACCGGTATGGAAGGTTCTCATGGTAAGCTGTGTACCGGGCTCACCGATCGACTGTGCTGCGATGATACCTACAGCCTCGCCTACCTGAACAGCTTCACCGGTTGCCATGTTGGCACCGTAACATTTAGCGCAGATACCGTTGTGGGAACGACAGCAGAGAATGTTACGAACCTTTACCTTTGCCTTGGGATTTAAGTTTCCTTCGGCATCAACAATGGGATTACCCTTAACATCCACGCCTTCCTTCATTATCCTTGCGGCTCTTGCGGGGTTGATCATGTGATTCTTCTTACAGATAACATCACCGCTTACGGATAAGATATCCTCGGCTGCGTAACGGCCCTGAATACGGTCCTTTAAGCCTTCGATGGTTTCCTTACCGTCCATGAACGCATATACATCCATTCCGGGGATCTCATCCCTGCCTTCGGAACAATCGATCTCACGAAT
>JAGCCY010000100.1 GCA_017651385.1 Lachnospiraceae bacterium | reverse complement strand
CCACGAACATTGCGACCATTGCAGTGTCTCCGAAGCCTTTACGCTTAGGCTCGTCAGGGTTTTTATCTGGTTTTCCGTTTAACTTTTTAAGGTACATTTTATTGAAAAAGAATGAAAGGATCATGCCCCACATGATGCATATGCTCATTAAAAGGGCAATGGTCGAAAAGGCTTCCGGTGTCATCTCGCTCATGCTCAATGTCTTTAATCCCACCTGTTCTGAGGCCGCCTGTACTACCTGCGTCTCATAATGGAGCGCGCCGATGACCGAAAGTCTTAACCAAGGCCACGGTGTACCAAGGCTTCCCGATAAGGCTATAACACCCAAAAGGATCCCGACACTCGGTAATATCGTGAAGGTTATGCTTGAAGTTATCGTTCTTTTCAGCATTCCCTTATCCATACCTGCGGCTATGCCCGCACGATACGCCCTTATCATAAATACAAGGCATACAACGGCAACAAAAAGAATGATCCCGCCACAGATCCCGTACAAAAACGGACTGTTAAGTATCTCTGTCATTTTCCCCTCCTAAATCCTCTTCAAAAAGAAGTATTCCGAATAACCGTCATCATCGTTATCATAGTGACCCACGCATTCATAGTTAAGAGCTTCGTAGAAATCCTTTCCCTGCCAGTTAAAGGTATCGAGTCTTATGGTGTTGACTCCCATTTCTTTGGCCCGCTTTTCCATCTCTTTTATCAGGCGCTCGCCGACACCCATACGTCTGAACTCTTCATCCACAAATACGGTTGAAACATAAAGGATCTTAAATGCGGTAATACAGGCATCAAGTCCTGCGATAAGCTTACCGTTTTCTTCCATTCCTATCCGGATATAGCCTTCCGCCTTATAGGTAATATGTTTTTCATCAAAAGCGCTCAGTCTGTTTTCAATATCTTCAGACTGTTCTTCATTTAATTCAATGATCTTCATTTTCGTCGTCATACCCCCTTGTTCCGGGATCAAAATACCGGTAAACAGTAAAATCAATAAACGTACTTCTCATTTATTATGCAAAAAAATGTGCAGATACTCAACCTTTATCTGCACATTCCGTCCATATCCGTATAACTGCCGTCCCAAATATTAAGGCCCGCAGAATATGACTGCGGGCCTTTTTGATCATTATAACGTGAAGTTTTTGAGATCTTCGCGGATCGTTGTCGAGAAACCGTTTAACTGCTCGGATACATCCGCAAGCTTGCCGGTCTCTTCGGAAATAACACCGCTCTCATTGACTATCGATTCACTTAAGTCGAGGATCTGGTTGACTGTCGCTGCCTGCTCTTCTGTAGCAGCCGCATTGTTGGAAGCAACATCATTGATCCTGTTAACTCCGTCGGCTATCTCACCGATGGCATCGGTAGCCTTGCTTATATCCTCATATATCGTATTGAACGACTCGTTCGAACGTTCAACACCCGCAATACACTTCTCCATATCTGCCAGACAGTCGTCCGCTTTCCTGTTGATATCCACGATATTCTTTGTAATGGTCTCAACAAGGGAACTGATATTTGTAGCCGCATCCGTAGACTGGTTGGCAAGTGCTCCTACCTCGCTTGCAACAACCGCGAAGCCCTTACCGAGTTCGCCGGCTCTTGCGGCTTCTATGGAAGCATTAAGTGACAGAAGGTTGGTCTGCGAAGAGATCTCACCTATCGTAACCGTGATGCCCTTGATCTCATCAACCGTAGCACCCGTAACACGGATTATCTTGATAAGTTCGCCGATCGTCTCGTTAAGCGTCGTAACGCTCTGGGTCATACCCTTCATCTCCGCTCTGCCGTCTTCTGAAGACTTGACGGTCGCTGCACAAAGTTCTCTTACCTGTGCGGAATTATCGGCAAGGCCCTGAGATACGCCCGCAAGCTCCGTAGCAGCGTCGGCAACTTCATCAATGGACTTGTTAAGTCCTTCAAGGTAACCGTTGAGCCTGTCGATCAGCTCATCCTGCGAAGCGTGGGAATCATTGAGTCTGCCCGATATGCTGTGGCAGTCCTCTGCGCTTGAATTCATATCATCGGTGATATTCTTAAGATGCAACAGCATATCACGCATACGTGTGATGTAGCCGTTTAACTGCTCGCTTAAGGTTGTGATCTCGTTGTTGCCTTCAGGGCTTATCTCTGTGGTGAAATCACCGCCGCTTAAGTCGCCGATCTTACCGCTCACCTTAGAAACGGGATTTAAGAACTTACTTATTACAAAATACAGATAACCTGCAAGGAGTACCAAAAGGAGCAATGCCACAAGAAGTGTGATGTTTGCGGAAGCACCTATCTTCTGCGTTACAAAGGCGTAAGGAGTTGCACTTACAACCATCCAGGATGTTCCTTCGATCTCTGTTGCGGCGTACATCATCTTACCCGCAGCGGTATTTATCGTTATGACTTTGTTCTCTGCAAAAGAACGTGACGTGTTAAGGGAAGCATATATCCCGTCAAGCCCCTTTACGACCTGATCCGTGCCATCTGAAACCAATGTTCCGACAACGCTTTCATCGGTGCTTAAAAGTATATCTTTTGTATCTTTATTGACAATATATATCTTTACATCGGGCGAGCTTGAGATAAATCCGCTCATCTTTTCAGCCATCTGGTCGAATGTGATGTCACTGCTCAAAACCGTATCCTTGCCGACCATTATGGCACATGCAAGACAGGTCTTACCGGTGGAAGCATCCACATACGGATCGGAGGTATATATCGCTCCGTTGGCTGCCAGTGCACCCTGATACCAAGCTCTGTCGGTAAACACAAAGTCCTCACTGGGTATCCAGCCGGAACCGTCCAAAAACGTCATATCCCCGCCGTAAGCCATATATATATCCTGAGAGTCGGGATCTTCGGCCGTCAGTGCAAGTAACATTTTAAGCGTGTCGTCATAAGACATTTCCGGAGCGTTCCTTATAACATCTGCCGTCTGCTCTACTCTGTTCTCGATCAGACTCCACCAGTTGTATATCTCATAAGAGTATGATACCGACTCTCTTCCGAGAAGTGACTGGGTAAGGCTTTCGATATCCTTTGCCTGCTTGCCTATGCTCACATAAGTAAGGATTCCTATGATGAGAACAACCGCAGCAATGGTCAGTACCAAAAAGATCTGCTTCAACGATCTTCTTTTCTTTTGCATTTCTTCTAACCTCCCGATGAATATTGTATTAAAATCACATAAATCTACTATATCTTAAGGCAATTATCAAATAATTATATTTATTGTATATTTTTGAAAAACAAAAGAATGATTTGCATATCGGAAGAGCATATCCTTACGGCCAAAGAGCCGCAATAACTATGGCCGGCAGCATATTTGCGACTTTGATCTCCTTTTTCCATACAAGATTTACACCGACACAGAAGATCAGTATATTTCCCACATACGATAAATGTGACAATGCCGTATCGGTCATAAAAGAACCCGCCGGATGAGCGATCAAAGTGATCGTCCCCTGAAACAGCAAAACCGGGATCGCGGAAAAAATACATCCCTTGCCCATCGTCGCAGTCAGCACCATTATTATGACAAAATCCAGTATGCCCTTTGCCATCAGAGTGGAATGATCGCCCATAACACCGTCCTGTATGGAGCCCACCACAGCCATGGCACCGATGCATACCGTACATGTTGCCGTTATAAATGCATTCAGAAACGCTGAATCCTTCTGATTTCCCGTTTTTTTCTTTAGCCATTCGCCGAACATCTCTATACCGTTATGTATATGCAGAAGTTCACCGATCAGCGTTCCCGCCGCAAGGCTTACGATCATCATCAT
>JAGCCY010000099.1 GCA_017651385.1 Lachnospiraceae bacterium | reverse complement strand
TCCAAAAGAGAATTCGATCACGGAAGAACGCGTAACGAGTCGGTCAAACGTTCTGGGGCGGATTATTTTCTTATGATGACGCAGGATGCAATGCCTGTGGACGATAAGCTTGCAGAGAAGCTTTTAAGTGTCTTTAAGAAAGACAAGACCATTGCCGCCGCATTTGCAAGGCAGGTTCCGCGCGATGACTCAAATGAGGCTGAAAAATTCACAAGAGCCTTTAATTACCCGAAAGAATCTGCAATCCACAGCGAGGCGGATATCGATACACTGGGCATAAAGGCATATTATTGTTCAAATGTATGCGCGATGTACCGAAGAGACGTTTTCGAAGAACTTGGCGGATTTTTAAATCATACGATCTTTAATGAAGATATGCTCTATGCCGCTAAGGCAATCCATGCGGGATATAAGATTGCATATGTGGCCGAGGCGACAGTGGTTCATTCTCATAACTATACGAATAAACAGCAGTATAAGCGCTATTTTGACAACGGCGTATCACATGCAAAGCATCCCGAAATATTCGAAGGTTTAAGCGTCAATTCGGAAGGTATGAAGCTTGTCAAAAAAACAGCGGCGCATCTTGTGGGCACCGGAAGAACGCTTGAGGTTATACCGCTTTATATTCAGAGTGCGTGTAAGTTTTTGGGCTTCAGAAAAGGAAAGCATTACAGACGCCTTTCCAGAAGAACGATATTGCGCTGTACTTTAAATCCGGAATATTGGATAACCGATGAGCTTTTGCGTGACAGGGGTTCTGTTGACGCGCGCAAAGGTTACGGCAGAAGCGAAGAAGAGATAAACATGATAAAGGACGGTCTCCATTCAAGGCTTACCGATGCCGAAAAAGAGAACGGATTAAAAAATTAATTATTTTCACATTTAGATTATTTTTTATACACAATTACGTCACAAACCGAAAATATAATGTGGTTCATAAGAAACAAAGAGACTCTGAAAGGAGATGCTATTATGGACGAACAGAGATTTAATACAAACTATAATAACATAAACGGTCAGCAGACCGGTTATACAGCACAAAACTACAGACCTGTATATGCAGCGCCGCCGACTTTGCAAAGTCAGCCTGCTTCGGCACCTAAGAAAAAGAAAACTTTTATGCCGAAGGTTCTGGTGGCTCTGGCGATCGGTCTTATATTCGGAATATCCGCATCGCTTGGTTTTTATGCGACCAACACGCTTACGGGCTACAAAGACACAAAGGACTCTTCAAAAGAAGTTTCTGAGCTTAAAGAAGAGGTCAATGAACTTAAAGGCCTGATCTCCGCTATGGATGACGGAAGCGTTGTTATAACGGATGCATCTTCGGGTGTACAGTATTCAACGGTCGTAACCGATGTCACGGAAGTGGTCGAAAAGGTAATGCCTTCAATGGTATCGATCACAAACCTCTATGAAGAAACATATTCTTATTGGGGAAGAGTATATACCGAAGAACTTGAAGCCAGCGGTTCGGGCATAATAGTGGGTGAGAATGATACCGAATATCTTCTTGTGACCAACTATCATGTTATAGAAGGAAATGTTCAGCTCACGGTACAGTTTGTCGATGAAGCAACGGCTACCGCATATGTTAAGGGTTCCGATGAATCGATCGATATAGCTGTTCTGGGTGTCAAGAAGTCAGATCTTGATGCGGATACAAAGAAGGCAATAGCCATTGCCAAGATGGGTGATTCGGATAATCTTAAGATCGGCGAGCCTGCAATAGCGATAGGTAACGCTCTCGGTTACGGCCAGTCCGTTACTACCGGTGTTATTTCCGCACTCAATCGTGATATCCAGATGGAGAACACATGGAACAGCCTTATTCAGACAAATGCAGCCATCAACCCCGGTAACTCGGGTGGTGCTTTACTCAATATCCAGGGTGAAGTGATCGGTATCAACTCCAATAAGATCGGCGGTTCGACCGTTGAAGGTATGGGATATGCGATCCCTATAAGCGATGTTAAGGAAGTGATCGAAACCTTTATGAACCGTACAAACAACGGTAAGGTTTCAAACGATGAAAGAGGTTATCTCGGTATCAACGGCTCAACCGTTGACGATACCACATCGGCAACGTTCGGTATCCCCAAAGGTGTATACGTAACAAGCGTATATGTAGGTTCCGCAGCCGATGAAGCCGGCATACTCAAAGGTGATGTGATCACAAATGTTGACGGGCAGAATATAAAAGAAATATCAGAGCTTCAGGAACTTCTCGAATACCATAAGAACGGCGACACGATAACCGTAAAGCTGATGCGTTCCGAACCTGACGGTTACAAAGAGATCGTCATGGATGTAACACTCGGCACAAAGTAAATAAATCAAACGGCGGCCCTTATAAGGGCCGCCGTTATTTTTTATCCTCTTGCTTCAAGCATGGGAGCGGGTGTTACGGTTCGAAGTTCTATTACCGGACCGCCCTTGCCTTCGATATACTCGCGGGTAATGGTAACGGTTCCGATATTTTTATCTTTGGGTATCTCGTACATGATGTCGAGCATGAATTCTTCTATTATCGCTCTGAGAGCTCTGGCTCCCGTGTCTTTTTCAAGAGCCTTTTCAGCAATGGCTTCGAGTGCATCATCGGTGAATTTAAGGTCTACTTCGTCAAGGTTTAAAAGCTTTTGATACTGTTTGAGGATCGTGTTTTTGGGCTCCTTTAGTATTTCAACAAGCATTTCTTTTCCGAGACCTTCAAGTGTGCATATGATCGGAAGTCTGCCCACAAATTCGGGTATCATGCCGAATTTTTTGATGTCTTCAACGGTAACCTTGGACAGGATGTTCTTTTCCTTGTCCCATTTGTCTTTAAGGTCTGCGGTATAACCGATGGAAGTCTGCTTATTAAGTCTTTGCTTTATGATCTCTTCAAGATCCGGGAAAGCACCTCCGCAGATAAAAAGGATATTTCTGGTATTGACCGTTGCGAGAGGCACCATTGCGTTCTTTGAATTGGCACCGACGGGAACTTCGATCTCGGCGCCTTCCAAAAGCTTGAGCATCCCCTGCTGAACCGATTCACCGCTTACGTCACGGCTGGTCTGCTGTTTCTTTCGGGCGATCTTATCGATCTCATCTATAAAGATGATGCCGCGCTCCGCACGTTCCACGTCGTTATCTGCGGCAGCTAAAGCTTGGATACTACGCTTTCAATATCATCGCCGATATATCCGGCTTCGGTAAGGCTTGTGGCATCCGCTATTGCAAGCGGTACGTCGAGAAGACGTGCAAGAGTTTTCACAAGATAAGTCTTGCCTGAACCTGTAGGTCCTATCATTAAGATATTGGATTTTTCTATCTCGATCTCATCCATAGTGTTGGTGGCAACACGCTTATAGTGGTTATATACCGCAACACTTATTATTTTCTTGGCCTGTTCCTGACCGATCACATACTCGTCGAGTTTTTTCTTTATCTCGTGAGGCGGAAGGATATCTTTTATATTGATGGGCTCAAGAGGCTTTTTCTTTTTCTTGGGTGCGTTCTGACGCCCTGTCATACCACCGAGAAGGTCGTTTAAGTTTATAAAACTTACATTGGAAAAACCGCCCTGGAGACGTTTTTTGCCGGTATCTTCGGGATCATCTCCGTCTTCATCGGGAGTATCCTTTGAATCGGTATCTTCCTCAACCTCGCCTTTAAGGACTTCTTCTTTATCCTCGTCCTTTTCCTTTTTGTCTGCAGCGGAAGGAGCGGCATTCTGTCCCATGAACATATTGGGCATTCCTGTGAGCATTTCGGGCGGCAGATTCATATCGTGAGCCATGTCGAGAGTTTTCTGAAGGCAATCGGTACAAACATTGATCCCTTCCGAAAGACGAAGCATGCCTTTGCATTTACTCTCCGGTCTTTGGCACATAAAACAAACTGATTCGTATTCTTCTGACATAATTATTTCCTTTCAAATCTATAGCCCACATTATAGCTTTATATTATGCCCAAAACAAGTAAACTTTCTATTAAAAGGGTATAAAAAAACGCAGACCGTTTTGCACGGCCTGCGGATTATTTATCATCGATAAAAGAAAATTACGCTTCCTCTTTCTTTGCCTTATTGTTAAGCTTCGGGATCATTATGTTACATACGATAAATGCCACGATGTAAAGTGCAAGTGTAACATAAAGGACCGTCTGATAACCTACGGGGTTAACGCTCGCGGTGGAACCGTCGGAAAGAGTGATCTCTTTAAACTCACCAACGCGGTTAACGATCGCGGTTGCCATCTGGTTTCCGGTAAGACCCGCAATAGCCCATGCCGATAAGCACATACCGTGTACTGCGGAAATCTGCTTCATACCGAAGTGATCGGAAAGAAGTGTGGGTACATTGGAGAAACCGCCGCCGTATCCCGCATTGACCATGATCAAAAGACCTACACAGATAATTGCGAGAACGGGAACGCCTGCTCCCTTTACGATACCCTGTGTGATAACGGTCACGCCGGTGAAAAGGATCGAGAGAATGAATATTATCTTGTAAATGGTGTTACGATCCTTAAAGAAATCTGCCCATGCGGAGAATCCGAGTCTTCCTGCTGCATTGGCAATAGCCGTAACGGAAGCGAGTGTTGCTGCAACACCTACGCTCAAACCGATCGCTTTGAATATCATCTTTTCCTGGGAGATAAGAGCCAGACCGCAGGTGATGTTGATATAGAACATGATCCAGATACCGATAAAGGTTTTGTTGCCGAACGATGTTTTAAAGTTTTCTCCGAGAGTCCTGAAGAACTCTTTAAGACCGCCGCCTTCGGAATGCTTTTCAACCCATGTTGAAGGCTTCTTAAGAAGAAGATGTCCGATAAACATCATTACACAGTACACACCGCCCATGATAAAGAACATGGGAGCGGGATTGTTGTCAAATGCAGTAAGGATCTTCTGCATGATGGGGCTTGCGATGGCTTTTGCAAGACCGAATCCCGCAACCGCAAGACCTGTTGCAAGACCTTTTTTGTCCTGGAACCAAAGCATGAGGGTCTTAACGGGAGAAAGATAACCGGTACCGAGACCGATACCCATTATACAGCCGTAACATACAAAAATGAGGGGAAGTGACTTAAGCATGATACCGAAGCCCGTTCCTACCATACCGAGTGTAAAGCAGATGGTTGCAATGAGTGATGACTTGTGAATATCCTTCTCGACCACGTCGCCCAGGAATGCGGCTGACATACCGAGGAAGAAGATCGCAAGTGAGAATGCCCATTCCGTTGCACTCTTCTTTGCTCCGATATAGTTGGCGATTTCTCCGCTGAAGGTCGACCAACAATAAACGGTACCGATACTGCAGTGAAGGAGCAACGCAGGAATCGCACCGCGAATCCATTTGTTTTCTTTCATATTTATATACCTCTTTCTTTATATAATAAACAACAAAATCATTATAGCGGAAATTGCCAATATTGCAAGGAATTTAGTGCTTTATAAGTGTAATGCCGGTCAGGTAAATTATTTGTTAACGTTTTCTTTGTATTATTTTTGTAGTATTATGGATTTAGTATGGGAAGGGGCTTTGGTATGCTTACGGATTCCAAAAACAAAGAAAAATACAATCCGGATATAATCATATGCGTGGGAGTCGTTGTTTTTCTTATGACAATGCTTCTTTCTGCCATGCTATCCCCTTCTAAACTTGAGATCAATGACAATGCCATAGATTATTCCGACTCGTGGACGGGTGAAACGGGTTCTCTTATCGATCTGAACGATCTTCGCGGAAGAGATCATTTTACGGTTCACAGACGTGTTGAGGGCGAGGATGTTGCCACCAGAGCATTATGTTTTAAGAGCAAGGATATTCGCTTTACGATGCAGCTGGACGGCGAGACCGTATACGAATTCAGACCCGAATTTTCAAGAATACTCGGTAAATCATAC
>JAGCCY010000098.1 GCA_017651385.1 Lachnospiraceae bacterium | reverse complement strand
CTTGAAAGATAACCATCGTCGAGATCGACCATATGAAGCATTTCCCTGACTCTCCTGTCTCTTTCGGCAGCTGAGAAATTTCCCTTGACCGTTATGGGCTCTTTAAGGATAAATTCAACAGTCTTACACGGATTAAGCGAGCCTGCGGGATCCTGAAATACCATCTGAGGCCTTTTGTAATAATGTTTAATGTTTCCCGTTACGCCCTTTTTCTGGATGCCGAGTATCGATCTTGAAAGCGTGGACTTACCGCAGCCCGATTCTCCGGCAAGACCTAATATCTCACCTTCACGGACTTCAAACGAAACATCGTCTACCGCTAAAAACGGCTTTTTATTCTTTTTAAATTCCACCGAAAGATGTTCAACTTCCAATACGTTACTCATATTACCTTGCCATCATAAAAAGGGTTGTGAGGAATGGCTTCTATAAGACCTTTTGTGTAAGCCTCCCTCGGGTTATCGAATATATCTGCACACTTTCCGCTCTCCACCACAAGTCCGTCCTTCATTACGAGCACGTTCTCGCAAAGAGTGTTTACAAGACTTAAGTCGTGAGAGATAAACAGTATCGCGGTGCCACGTTCTTTGTTGATCTTCTTTAACAGTTCCACTATCTGAGCCTGGATGGTAACATCAAGTGCCGTTGTAGGCTCATCCGCGATCAAAAGCTTGGGTGATACTATCATTGCGGACGCAATCATAACACGCTGCCTCATGCCGCCCGACAGTTCATGCGGATAACTGTTGTACACCGCTTCGGGGTTATCAAGTTCGACATCCTTAAGAGCATTAAGCGCCCTCTCTTTCCGTTCAAGGCGTTCCATCGTGGTGTGGATCTTAAGCCCTTCCTCGACCTGCCAGCCTATCTTCTTTATGGGATTTAAAGAATTTAAGGGTTCCTGAAATATCATCGATATCTCACTTCCCTGGATCTTTCTTAGGACTTTTCTGGAACAGTTCAAAAGATTGATATCTTCAAATATGATATTTCCGGACTTTTCCATATTGTGACGGCTAAGCAGCCCCGCAATGGCCAAAGCCGACATCGTCTTTCCCGAGCCCGACTCTCCCACTATGCCCAGAATGTCGCCTCTTTTCATGGTAAAGTCGACATCTTTGACCACGGTTTCCGTACTGTTTTTGTCATGTATCTTTATACAAAGATCTTCAACTTTTAGCATCATATCACTTACCCACCGTATCGCCCAAAAGGCTGAAACCAAGAATCATGAAAGCTATCACTATACCCGGAAATACTGCGGCAAGAGGACTTGAAAATATATAAGTCTGTGCCTCGGAAAGCATTCTTCCGAGCGACGGATTCGGAGGAGCAACACCCATACCCAGGTAGCTCATACCCGCTTCCGCGAGCACCGCATTGTTAAACCCGATGATTATCGATGAAAGAAGCACTGTTTTTAAGTTCGGAAGTATGTGCACTACTAAGATCCTGAAATTTGAAGCGCCGTAAAGTTTTACGGCATTGATATAGTCAAGATTTCTGATCTTAAGAACCTCGCCTCTTACTATTCTTGCAAAACTCGGGATAAAAGCTATACCAAGCGCAACTATGAGCTGATACTTGCCGCTTCCGAAAAGACCGATCACCACAAGGGCAAGAAGAACGGACGGAAATGCCAGAAGCGCATCGTTGATACGCATTAAGAATTCATCGAGCCAGCCTCCGAAATATCCCGTTACGGTACCGATCACGGTTCCCAGAAATGCGCCTATGAATACAACACAGGCGGAAATGAACATTGTCTCTCTTACACCCACAAGCACCCTCGAGAATATATCTCTTCCGAACTGATCGCATCCGAAAACATGCCTGAAAGACACTCCGGCAAACTTAGCCGACGTGTCCATTGTATAAGGGTCGTAAGGTGTCTTTATCATGCCCCATACAGCCATGATGAGCACAACCGCGGTGATCACAAGACCCGTTATGAACTTAACCTTTTTCGATC
Organism: Lachnospiraceae bacterium; assembly: GCA_017651385.1. Taxonomy (GTDB): domain Bacteria; phylum Bacillota; class Clostridia; order Lachnospirales; family Lachnospiraceae; genus UBA1258. Next base: position 3,044 of record JAGCCY010000098.1, on the reverse strand, counting down.
TTTCCACTTAATGTCACCTATACATGTATTCTCGGATCAAACTTATGATAAAGAAGATCCACGATAAGATTCGAAAGTACCACAAAGAACGCGAGCAAACGAATGATCGCTTCTATCACAGGATAATCTCTTCCGGATATGGACGTAAGCAGTATCCTTCCCAGTCCGGGTACCGAAAATACCTGTTCCACGATAATACTTCCCGCAATTATATCCGCAAATGTCATTCCGAGAAACGTAATAACGGGAATAAGGGCATTACCGAGTACATGACGATAAAATACCGCCTTGGTGGCATTGCCTCTTGAATAAGCCGTCCTTACATATTCTTTTCCCGCCTCTTTAATGACCGTATCCTTTAAAAGCTTGCTTACCATAGATATCTTGGGAAGCGCTATGGCTAAAGCGGGGAAGAACATATAACCTATGCATTTTAAGAAATCGGAATGATACGGCACATAAGCACCCGGAGTAAACAGTTTAAGGGTTATGCCGAATATGAGCGTTAAGATGATCCCCGAGAAAAACGACGGGATCGACATAATGATCTGATTAACGGCAGATAATGCGATATCAAGCTTTGAATCACTCTTTCTGGCCATAAAGATACCAAGCGGCAACGATATTACAACGCATATCACGATCGCCATGACCGACAATATAAGCGTTGTTGCGATCTTCTCTTTAAGAAGTGATGTTACCGACTGGTTGTAGCTGTATGATCTTCCGAAATCCCCCTTGAGCACACCTACAAACCACTCTCCGAACCGTTCGACCACGGGCTTATCAAGTCCCATTTCATGTTCAAGAGCCGCAAGCCTTTCCGGAGTTGCTTCCGTTCCGAGTTTGCTCAATGCGGGATTTCCGGGTATCAAAGAAAAAGAAAAGAATACGAGTACGGATACCACGAACAACGTAATGAGCATAGTTGTCACTTTTTTAAGTACGTACTTCATATTCTTCCCTTTCTTTGAATTACGGCTTATTCAGCCGGTTTGATCTTAGCTATATCCAAAACATAAATGGGATAAAATTCATATCCCGTGAATTTTTTGTTGATGGCTACAAGCTGTGCAAGGTCCTGAATGTATACGTTTGCCGCATCATTGGTAAGGATCCATTCGCACTGCTTATAAAGATCTGTCTGCTTTGCATCATCAACCGTTGTGAGCGCTTCCTTAAGAAGCTTGTCATATTCGGGATCGCTAAAGTTTATAAAATTCTTGGACGAATCCGAAACAAAACGCTCAAGCATGGATCTTGCGGTCATGGACGAAGCGTCAACACCTATAACGGTCGCTTCAAAATCTCTTCCGGTATATACATCCGAAAGCCATGAATCCCATTCGATAAGCTTGATCTCGGCTGTAACGCCGATAGCCTTAAGCTGCTCAACGATAACCTGTGCGGTATCGATGTGAGGCTGGTAATTGGACGGAACCTTGATCGAGAATGTAAATCCGTCGGCATATCCCGCTTCTTTAAGTAAAGCCTTTGCTTTATCAATATCCTTGTTATATACGTCGTTTGTCTCTTCGATGTAATATTTTCCGAATGCCGGGAACATTGACGATCCGATCGGTGTTCCTTTTCCGTCAAACGAAAGATCGATGATCTCATCGGGGTCTACCGCATAACAAAGAGCCTGACGGACTCTTACATCATCAAAAGGCTTAACAGCATTGTTAAGGTACATAGCCTGTACAAGGTTCATGGTACCTTCAAGGATCTCATAATCGGAATCCTTAAGCTGTGCGGCCTGAGCTGTTGTGATACGTGCAAAGAAATCGATCGAACCTCCCATAAGATCCATTACTATGGTGTCGGCATTGGCGCATATCTTTAAGGTAACGTCTTCGATGTATGCCTTCTCGCCCCAATAATCGTCAAATCTCTTTAAAACGATGTTTTCCTGAGGGGAACGCGATACATATTTGTAAGGGCCGGTTCCGATCGGGTTGGTATCGGGGTTTTCGTTGTCCTTGGGAATGATCGCCATTGTCATATACTGTAAAAAGTCGGGATCGGCTTCTTTAAGCTTGATCGTGATATCATTTCCTTCTGCCGAAAAACCGTCGATATTTAAAAACGCCGAGATAAGTGCGTTTCCGCTACCATCATCGGCGTTACGTTCTATACAATATAAAACATCGTCCGCCGTGACTTTATTACCGTTATGAAACTTTACTCCGTCTCTTAACTTGAAGGTATAAGTAAGACCGTCTTCCGATATGGAGTAGTCTTCTGCTACGGCGGGATATAAATTACCATCGCTGTCCGGTTTTACAAGTCCCTCATAAATGTTAAACAAAATCTCCTTGGTTCCTGCCGCTACCGCAATGTGAGGGTCAAGACTGTCTTCGAGATCCTGAGGAATTCCGATGGTAATTTTCGAAGAACCTCCCTCCGTCTTATCACCTCCGCATCCGCAGAGTGCAACAGCCGTAATGGCTGACACAAGCAGTAAAGCAATAATTCTTTTCTTCATTACTTTGTCTCCTGTTCTTCAAAAAAAATATTAAGTTGTATATATATCAAAACCGGCAAGGCTCATTACTTCTGCCGGTCAGATATCATCATTCTCTGTTGAGAACCTGCTTTAACTCATCCATGAATGTGTTAACGTCTTTAAATTCTCTGTATACGGACGCAAATCTTATATAAGCGACCTCATCAATATCCTTTAGCTTGTTCATTACAAGCTCGCCTATCACGCGGCTCTCGATCTCCTTATCTTCAAGACTGAAGATCTCGGTCTCAACTTCATCAACCAGATTTGTGATCTGATCGGCCGTTATGGGGCGCTTATGGCATGCGCGGAGCACACCTGCCTCAACCTTGGCCCTGTCGTACTGTTCACGGTTTTTATCCTTCTTGATGATGATAAGAGGGATGGTCTCAACCTTTTCATAGGTTGTAAAACGCTTGCCGCATTCGTCGCAGACACGACGTCTTCTTATTGAGTTATTCTCCTCGGCAGGTCTTGAATCGATTACTCTGGTATCGGGATGACCGCAAAAAGGACATTTCATGATTATTCTCCT
>JAGCCY010000097.1 GCA_017651385.1 Lachnospiraceae bacterium | reverse complement strand
GTGGTATTCGGTGTATGGTTTAACGATTACGTAACCCATGTTGACGATCCGGTAGGTGCAGTTGCGGTTCACATGATAAACGGTATCTGGGGTACGATAGCTGTAGGTCTTTTCGCCACAAACACAGCTCCCACATATTCGCTTGCAGACAAAAACGGAGCAGAGCTTTTGGGTCTCTTCTACGGCGGCGGATTTAAGCTTTTGGGTATCCAGTTTATAGGTTTGTTTGCTACGGCGGCATGGACGGCTGTAACCATCTTTATCACTTTCTTTATCATAAAGAAGACATTGGGACTTCGTGCATCGGCAGAAGAAGAGATCACCGGTCTTGATATTACCGAACACGGTCTTCCGAGCGCATATTCGGGCTTTGCCATCAACGATATGTCAGGTATGATGGAAGTCAACGAAAACACAAACTTAGGTGAATCCGAATATGAGAAAGCTTCGGATATCCAGAAGGATACGGCTGTAAAGGTTGTAAAAGAAACCAATATCGTGCAGGGTGTATTTGCCGATACCGGTATGCATAAGGTAGTTGTAATTGCCAAACTTGCCAGATTCGATGCCTTAAAGAAGGCATTAAATGACTTAGGTGTTACAGGTATGACAGTAACACAGGTTATGGGCTGCGGTATCCAGAAGGGTGCCGGTGAGTACTACAGAGGTGTCGAACTTGATGCTACGCTGCTTCCCAAGATCAAGGTTGAAGTTATCGTAAGTGCCATTCCTGTGGAAAAGGTTATCGAAACTGTCAAGAAAGCACTTTATACGGGTCATATCGGAGACGGTAAGATCTTTGTATACAACGTAAGTAAAGTTGTTAAAGTAAGAACGGGCGAAGAAGATTACGAAGCCCTTCAGGATGTAGAATAAAGTATTATGTAATATCCTAACTCAGATCAGGCCGGCACTGCGGATGAATATCCATCCCGCAGTGTCGGCATATTGGCGGGAGAGAGTTATGAGTGACGATCATATTCATGAGGAGTGCGGTATTTTCGGTATATATTCCAAAAACCGCACGGATGTAGCGGGGATGACCTATTACGGTCTTTACGCGCTTCAGCATCGGGGACAGGAGAGCGCCGGTATTGTGGTAAACGATGACGGCGTTTTTAAGGTACACAAAGCCGAAGGGCTTGTGGGAGAGGCTTTTGCAAACGGGGAGACGTTAAAGTTAGGCTCAGGAAACATTGCCGTCGGTCATGTAAGGTATGCGACCACGGGTTCCGATAATATAAATAACATCCAGCCTCTTGTGGTCAATCATCATAAGGGCAAAATGGCGCTTGCCCATAACGGAAACCTTGTAAACGCCTATGAACTTCGCGATGAGCTTGAAGAGAAGGGTGCTATCTTCCATACGACCACAGACTCCGAAGTCATCTCCTATATGATAGTCCAGAACCGTTTAAAAAGCGCATCCATAGAAGAAGCGGTATCACTTACGATGGACAGCATAAAGGGAGCTTATTCTCTCATAATATCCTCTCCGCAGAAACTTATCGCGGTAAGGGATCCAAACGGCTTCAGACCCCTGTGTTACGGGATCACAAAGGAAGGAATATATGTGTTTGCTTCGGAATCCTGTGCGCTTGATGCCGTGCACGCAGAGTTTGTGCGTGATCTAAGACCCGGTGAGATAGCGGTTGTCGAGGACGATAAGCTTCGCTTTGATACTTCGCATTGCGATACGGCACCGCGGCATTTATGCGTATTTGAGTACATATATTTTGCCCGTCCCGATTCTGTCATAGACGGAACGGGAGTAAGTGTTGCAAGGCAGAGGGCAGGAAGGTTTCTTGCCAAAGAACACCCTGCGGACGCCGACATAGTGATAGGCGTTCCGGATTCGGGCCTTGAAGCGGCACTCGGGTTTTCTCTTGAATCGGGTATCCCGTATGCCATAGGTTTCACAAAAAATAAGTACATAGGAAGAACTTTTATCGCTCCGGGCGACGAAACGCGCAAATACGGAGTAAGTATAAAGTTAAATCCGATAAAGGAAGTCGTAAGAGGCAAAAGGATAGTACTTATAGACGATTCGATAGTAAGAGGGACCACAAGCAGGCATATAATAGATTCTCTTAAGGAAGCGGGCGCAAAAGAGATACATATGCGTGTAAGTTCGCCTCCTTTTGTTGCGCCCTGCTATTACGGTACCGATGTGGACGATACGGATAAGCTTATAGCCAATCACCACACGATAGAAGAGATAGCAAAGATAATAGGAGTCGATTCTTTAGGCTATCTAAGTCTTGAAAACAGCAAACTCTTAACGGGAAAGGATACGGGATTCTGTACGGCCTGCTTTGGCGGAGAATACCCTGTAAAGCCGTTGGGCGCCGTCAAAAAGGATAAGTTTGAAAAGCCGATAAACGGATGATCCGTACTCTAAAATATGGCATATTTTTCAAAAAGAACGCTAAGTACAGCGAATGCTTTTGTGAAAATGTCACATTGTAACAAAAAATCTGCTCTGATATAATCTCCCCTTGTAGTGCTTAGGCACATGTCAAAGAGTAATAAGACAAAGGAGATTAGTTACTATGAGATTATCTAAGGTATTTGCGGCAGCAGTTCTTGCCGTATCGATGTTCGCACTCACTGCTTGCGGTGAAGCAAAGGTTTCCGTAACACCCGTTCACGGTACAATATCAGGTACCACATACACAAACGATTCCGTAGGACTTAAGATCGAAGCTCCCGAAACATGGACTCTTTTAGGGGATGCAGATCTTACAGCTTACGCAGGTGTTGATCTTTCAACAGTATCCGATTTCAAGGCTTATATTGACGAGAAACAGGCTGTTATCGATGCTTTTATGTTTGCTGAAAACGGTGCAGACAATGTTAACGTTGCCATCGAAAAGAAGAACAGCGTAACAAAGCTTTTAAATGCACAGAAGTACGCTGAGGCAGCTCCCGAAACACTTAAGAACGCTCTTGAGCAGGCAGGTCTTTCTGATGTTAACGTTACCGTATCAAGTGTAAAGACCAACGGCGGCGAATTACCCGGATGCAAGACTACAGCTACTTTAAACGGCATGAATGTATATCAGGCAAACGGTATATACAGTATCGGTGATTACTTTGTGACCATTACCGCTACTTCCTACGATGAGAATACATGTGATTCATATTTTGAATATGTAACTGTTACAAAGTAATAAATGATGAAAGTAAAAGAACCGGATGCAAAAGCATCCGGTTCTTTTTTTGTACTAAAGTTTTGAATAACCCATAAGATATTCGTCAGCTTCTTTGGCACAGGCTTTTCCTTCGGTGATGGCCCAGACCACAAGGGATTGGCCTCTGTGCATATCGCCGGCGGTAAATACCTTGTCAAGTTCTGTCTTATAGGTATTCGGACTGTCTGTTTTAACTGTATTTCTTTGCGTAAGAGGTAAGTTTACCGAGTTTGGCAGATAATCCTCCGCACCCAGAAAGCCTGCCGCTATGAGTAAAAGATCGCACTTTAACGTCTTTTCGGATCCTTCTGTCTCTGTTAATTTTCCGTCTTTAAAAGAAACCTTTACGGTCGTGATCTCGTGTATCTTTCCTTTTACGGTCTTAACTTCTTTAACGGTTGTTTCGTAGACTCTGGGATCCTCACCGAAACAGGCCTTCGCTTCATCGTGGCCGTAGTCCGTACGAAGTGTTTTGGGCCATTCGGGCCATGGGTTGTCGG
>JAGCCY010000096.1 GCA_017651385.1 Lachnospiraceae bacterium | reverse complement strand
TGTCAACAAGAATTTTTTATTTTTTTAAAAAAATTTTCAAGAAAGAAAAAAGTGGCGTTTTTCCGCCACTTTTTGCCATTTGAATATTTCTGAATAAACTAAATATTTAATAAATTAAGTTAAATTGTTGAAATTGTGTTTACACTTTACGCAATTAATGTGCTAATACAGCAAAGGCTTTGTAATACTGCCTTTTGAATTGGATGAAAGCGATAACTCGATCGACGAGACCGCAGTCCCTTCGGGAACTTCATATATAAGTACAAGTTTTTTGGACTCCCCTGCCGCAAAATCACCGAGATACTCGCTTAAATCATCCTCAAGCATGGTCTTGAACGCCGAATGGAATCCCTGATTGTTGATATTGAGCTTAAAGGTCGTATTCATACCGAATATATTAAGTGTTTGAGCGGAACCGTTATTCTTAACATCGAAATATATGACCAAAAGGTCGTTTCCGGTAGTCGAATCCATCGAGAAGAAATAATCGGTACTCTCATCGGGATAACTGTTCTTTATATCAAAGCCCGAATAACTGATACTGAAATCATTTGCATTCAAGAATTCTTCAATGCTGATGCTTGCCGTACTCGAATCTATGACTGTCGCTCCGCCCGTACCGTCATTATTAGAACCGCCCGAAGGATTGTCAGTCAAAGCCATCGATGTCTGCTGTGCTTCGGCTTCAGCGCGACGGGCCTCTTCTTCGGCCGCCTTCTCGGCTTCGTAAGCAGCCATCCCGTATTCACGGATCTTAAGTGCGGTGTTGTACATATTCATAAACTCAGACGTATCGATAAGCCTTGAATGATTTTCCGAATCATATTTTAAAAGAAGCGAGACCGCATATTCGGAGATCATCTCGTCCTGTTCTGCCGTGAGATTCGGATAAGACGCACATCCGCTCATCAAAAGAGCTATTATCAAAACTAAACTTAAAGCGATTGCTGCTGTCCTTCGCAAGGTATGTTCTCCTTTTCTTTTGCTGCTTTCAATGCTTTTAATTCGTTCTGTTCCTTCTTCTCAAGTATAAGATATACGAAGGAAATTGCAATGGCCAGAAGACCTACTACCAAAAATACTATCATCCTGTTAAATTCGGACTCATTCTTGAAATCATAAAATGCGACTTTGACACATACCGCAAGCGAAAGAACGAGACCGTATATACGAAGTTCAAATCTGTTGGCGACACAGCCTACGGCAATGACTATAAACGCAACAGCCATAAGCGAAATGCTGATCCAGAGATTTCCTATATCCATAAACAATGCAAGATATGTAAGCACAACAGCCAGGATGATATATCTTGCATTTGTATCCATCAAGAACTTCTTTCGTAAAAAGACAAGACAGACAAGGATTCCTGCCAGTGCTGCAGTACACAATAAAACGATCAGATCCCATCCGTCATAATCGGAAAGAGGCGCAAGGATAATACCGAAACCGATCATGACAACCGAGATTATATTATAGACAAGCGTTCCTTTCACCTGCATAGTCGGGATCAGGTTGAAAAGAAGCAAAAGCACAAATACAACACTCATCCATACAGGCATTTTAAGTACGGACGGATAATAGTCCATTAAAAGCGCAAATGTAAGTCCGCCGGTAAGAAGAATGAACTCATGGAAAAGCTTAAGCCTTGTGCACATGATCGCGCCGATCAAAGCAACCGCCAAAATAATATATGCCAAAAGGTTTTCCCTGTAAACGATAGCGGTGATCAAGGCTATGACAGTAATGATCGCATCTGTCGGTGCAAGTTCTTTTACCGAAAGCAAAAGCTTTGAAACCACCAAAACACCGATCGTTACAAGGACTATCAACATCTCCTCGCTAAAGCCCCAGAAGATGACCGGCAACGTGATCATGAAAAGCGAATAAGGAGTCCACTTCTCTTTCTTCTTTATCATAATAAGGAAAGGAACGAAGCAGGCAATTAACAGACCGATCACCGATATCCATAATCCAAGATCAACTTCATAATGACCCTGTGGGATCATTAAACACATAAGCGCCGCACTTACAAGCGATACGACCTTAAGGCTCATATCGGGTGTGTTAAACGCATATGCGATGAGAACGGTAAGGATCGAAAGTACCGCCATTCCCTTCATGTATTCAAACGGGATCCTTGAAAACTCGTCGGCATAATACATATAAAAAGCCGTAACGGTCACAAACACAAGTCTTATGATCTTCGAAGTACGAAAGCCCGTTTTGTAAGGTGCGATAAAAAGTACAAGATTCACGATAATAAATGTTGCGGCCGCAAGAATGTATACATCGTTAAAAGAAGCAACACCGGGAGCCACACCGTTACCCAAAGCATAGGCAAAAGAAACCCCGCCTGCAGCGCATACTATCTCCATGACCGGAGACTTTCTGAACCTTGCAAACAACACATTTACAAGAGCTATTGCAAATATAATGCCGATCGCAACGATATGATCATACATCTTAAGCTTTGCGCACGAGAATATCGCTCCGAAGTATAGCCCGCAGAAACCGATACCCGTCATTATATGGGCGAGATACGGAAGCCGCTTTTCAAGCAAAAGTTCCGAAAGAAGGATTATAATAGCAGCCCCGGCAAAGATCGCTATTCCCTGGAATATCTCATCGAGGAAATATGTTCCGAAATACACCAAAGCCACGATCACGAAAACAGCACCGATAACGCTTAATATACCCGCACCGACCTTGATCTCTATCTCTGTGCGCTTTGACTTGTTCTCTTCGTAATTCTTGACATAATCGGGATTGTTGATGACCTTGTTCTCGGAGCCTGCATATGAATTGTTAAGATCATTTCCCGCATACTGGCGATATCTTGCATAATTGTAATCAAGATCCCTTAAAAGATCGGCGGGTGTTTTAAGACCCTTTTCAGCCTCTTCGAGCTTCTGATCCAGGTAATTATGAAAACTTTCGTCAAAAGAATTGGCCCTGTAATATCCTATTTTCCCGAAAACCTCCTTATAGGGGCTTTCAAATGTTTTTTCCTGTCCATCCATAACCTTAAACCTCTTTAAACCTTATCAAGGGTAAACCAGAACTCAACACCGTCATCTTTATTTATAACGCCGTACTGCTGACCCATGGCTTCCATGATAGCTTTTACTATAGAAAGTCCCACACCGCTTCCGCCGTATTCACGGGTGCGGGCCTTATCGACCTTGTAAAACTTTTCCCAGATGTGATCGATACTGTCGCCCGGTATGGGTTTTCCCGTATTATATACGGAAACTCTCACCTTATTGTCAATCATTTGAAGGTTTACGTCAATTCTTTTTTGTCCGTCACCCTCGCAGTGATTGATCGCATTGGAAAAATAATTGCTGAATGCTTCTTCCGTCATGAACTCATCGGCCCATACATAAAACTCGTTGTAATTTGGAAGATTTACTTTTATATCGTTCTGTTTGATCATTATTTCAGCGGACTGAACATAATTCTTTATGAGCGAAATAATGTCGAACCGCTCCATCGTAACATTATTGTTGCCGAATTCAAGCTGATTTAAGTTAAGAAGCTTCTTAACCATTGTATTCATCTTTCCTGCTTCGTCAATTATGACATCACAGTAGTAATCTCTTTCTTCTTCCTCGTTGATGCCCTCTTTAAGGCCTTCCGCATAACCCTGTATAAGCGCTAGGGGCGTTTTAAGCTCATGTGAAACGTTTGAAAGAAACTCCTTACGCACCTCATCGATCTGAGCCTTTTGTTCGTTATCCCTGGCAAGCTCGATATTTGCGGTCTTAAGCTCTGAGATCGTTTCTTTAAGGTTGTTTGAAAGAATATTTATATTGTTACCCAAAAGACCGATCTCGGTCAGATTTTCCCCTTTATAAGTCGTTTCAAAATCCATTTTGGCCATCTTTTCCGAAATGTCGGCAATTTCCAGTATGGGCTTTGTAAGCTTCTTTGAAAGGAAAAAGATAGCAACCGTACTTATGATAAGACTTACTATTCCCACATATAAAAGAAAGCGGCTAGCGATCGTGGCACTTTCCTTTATACTTTCAAGTGCCGTACGAAGCATAAAAAGACTCCCGTCGGGGAGCGTGCCGAAAACCTCGATATAATCGGTCTGCGTACGTTTGTCGGTAAGGATGCCCATAACGTATTCATCCGTCTCCAAAAGCATCTTTTTAAGCTTACCGTACCATAAGCTGTCCCTTATAATGTTTTCTCTGAGTTCCAGCATAAGTTCTTCCGAGGGCTCGTTTGAATAAATCTTAACAGGCTCAAACAGGGATGTGATGATACAGATACTTACATTGTGTTTTGCCACATATTTCTGCATTTCAAGTTCAAACTCGTCCGTATCAAGTTTTTTTTCGTTTACTCCGGAACAGATCGAATCATAAACAGTCTTTAATGCTCTTTCCTTATTAAGGATATAGAATTTTTCCAGAAAAAGATCGTTCATAAAAAGACAGACGCCGATAGTAAACAGCATTATCAATGCAAATGCTATTGTTATCTGACGTCTGATGGAATGTTTGTATTTCCTTTTCATAAATTATCCCCTGCTATTCGAACTTGTATCCGAAGCCCCAGATGGTTTTGATCATATCGCCCTTTTCACCCATTTTCGCACGGAGTTTCTTAACATGGGTATCTATGGTACGCGCGTCGCCGAAGTAATCGTAATTCCATACATTATCAAGGATCACTTCTCTGGAGAGCGCACGACCCTTATTGGACATAAAATATGCAAGAAGTTCAAATTCCTTGAAAGAAAGATCCAGCGCATTACCGTTGACCGTGACTATATGAGCGTTCTTATCGAGCTTGACGCCTTCATATTCCA
>JAGCCY010000008.1 GCA_017651385.1 Lachnospiraceae bacterium | reverse complement strand
CCCATAAGTTCAAGAAGGTTTCTTGTGATACTCATTCCAAGACCGGTACCTTCGATCTTTCTGTTCTTTTCCTCGTCGATACGGTCAAACTCCGAGAAAAGCTTGGAAAGATCCTCTTCTTTGATACCGATTCCGGTGTCTTCGACCTCGACTTTAAGTTTTTCGACACCGTCCGCTTTTTCGCCGGATACGCGGAACCATATCGTACCGCGTTCTGTATATTTAACGGCATTTGTGAGTATATTCGTGATCACCTGCTTTATGCGCACGTCATCGCCGTGCATAAAAGAAGGAAGATCCTTATCCACTTCGACCTTGAAATCAAGGCCCTTATCCTTGGCCCTGAAGCCTATAAGATTGATAAGATCCCTGAGCATTCCGGCAAGCTCATAATCCACGGTAACGATCGAAAGCTTTCCTGATTCTATCTTTGAAAGATCCAGGATATCGTTTATGATCGATAAAAGCGAATGGCCTGCGGACTGGATATCCATCGCATAGCCTCTGACCTCATCCTCGTCGCTTTCGCGAAGGATCATCTCATCCATACCAAGGACCGCATTTATAGGTGTCCTGATCTCATGAGACATCTGGGCTAAGAACCTTGACTTGGCTTCATCGGCTCTGGTCGCCTCATCCGCTGCAGCCTTTAACATCTTATTTGTCTTTTCCTGCCATGTCATGGATATGCGGATAAGGTTTACAACGGAAAGAATGCTTATGCCGAATATGAGCACAAGGATGATCGAGTTGCTGATGGAGCTTCCGTATGCGGACTCCCAGGTCTTAACACAGATTATGCTGAATCCGGTCTGGGAATCGACCGTTGATACGGCCAGTTTATTCTTTTTATCGTAATCTTTTACAAATATCGGTACGTCGGAATAAAGAACACCCGAAAATCCCGCATCGTCAAGTGTGGTAGACCCCGATGCCGAAAGCTCATAGGCCTTGTTGGGATGGTTGATGATACGCCCGTTCATGTCGGCCAGAAAAGCGTATCCGTCGCTTGTATAGCTTCCGCTCAATATGTGCGTAAGCTTGTCTATATAAAAGTCTATTCCGAATACTCCGAGGAAATTTCCGGTCCTGTCGTAAACTCTTTCGGAAAGTGTCACGCAGAATTCACCTGTCTGCTCGTCAAGATAAGGAGCCGATATGGAAAATCCCGCAGCCGCATCGGAGGCCAGCGTATCCATGTACCACTGTCTTTCTTCCACTTTCCAGCCGGGTTCCGGCTGCCAGCCGTTATTCATGATAACGGTATGCTCCGCATCGGGAGCGGTCATGTATGCGACCGAAATGTCATCATATTGTGAGACTGTGCTGTCAAGCCACTTTACCGCATTGTCATAATCGTTAAGTCTTTCGGGATTGCTCTCGATGCTTCTTACAAAGAAATCAAGAACGCTCTTCTGCTTGCTCACCCACTCGTTTAAGTCATATACATAACCGCTCAGTTCGCCGTTCATACGGTTGTTGCCGCCGATCGCGATACCACGCACGGTGATGATGACCGAAAGGACCATGGCAATAACAAGTGTAAGAAGCACACCTATCATGGTGAGGCGGTTGTTTCTTAAGCTGATCCTTGATTCGCGGCGCCGCCTTGTTCTGGTACGCTCGATCTTTCCGCCCTCTATACGCTTTTTAAATGCGGTAACATCCGCATTGACCGTATATATCTGCTCACTGACTTCATCGATGAGATCGCTCTTCGTGATATCGTCGTAGTTGGCCGCATGATTGACCGACTCCGCTATTCCCGTAAGGCTGTCGTTGAGCTCGCCGAACTTTTCTTCAAGTATCTTAAGCCCGTCCTTATAGGTGGACTGTTCTTTACCCCTTAATCTTACATTGACGGCATGCACGATCAAAAGAACCGCCACCGCCGCCAGGATCGCGATCAGATAGATCCGGAGCATACGATAATTGTTTTTATTAAGTTCCTGATCGTCGGCAACCGACATGATATACCAGCCGCTTCTTGCCGCGCTGAAGAGTATGAGGGTTTCGTGACCGTCTATTTCGGTGGTAAAAGAAGCATTTTTATCGCCTGTCGAGATCATCTTCTGAAAGGCATTATAATAACCGGGAAGAACATCCTCGATCTTCCTTCCGATAAACGATACATTCGAATATCCTATTATCCGGCCGCTCTCTTCGACCACGAGCGTATCCCCGCCCGTTTTTTCGCTGACTTTGCTTAAACTTTCCTGAATGTTTAAAAGATCGTAATCAAGACCGATCACGCGTTCTTTGTCGTTTAAAAGGATCGAGACAGTAAAACAAAGATCAAAAGAAACAGCATCTTCGTATGCCGAAGAAACATATATGTTGCCTACGCCTTTTCTCTTTGCGCCCTGATACCAGGCTCTGTCAGTAACTGAGAAATCCGCACCGGGATTAAAATCGGGTGCGATTATCCATCCGTCACCACCCATATAAACGTTTATGCAGTTTTCGGACGCAAGATCTTTCTTGGCATTTTTAAGATAAGTCAATATCTCATCTTCCGAAGCATTTTCGGAGAGCATGAGCTCAACATCTTTGGCAACCTTTAAAAGAGAAATTTCCGCATTGCCGAGCATATCGTTAAGATCACCCGACACGGCATCAAGCTGTTCACGCCCGATCATCTGTGTATGGTCACGCATAACGCCTGTTATTAGATTCGCGGCCATAAAAACCGCCGCAACGGTCACAAGTACCACGGCAATGCTTAAAAAATAATTTGTCTTTTTGTTCTTCATTTATTTAGATCCCTGAAACTATTTATTTTCTACAAGCTTGATCTTATTGTAAGGAATCTCGATTCCTTCCTCGTTAAATCTCTTAAGTACCTCAAGAAGGACTTCCGAGCATGTGGTCGGATTTGTCTCGAAAGTCTTGGTGACCACCGTTCCTTTGAGCATCACGCCCGAATCACCAAGAAGTTTACATAACACATTCGCAGGCGATCCGTAATGGTTCTTATGGGTATTGATTATATCTTCCATTATGGCCTTTGCCTTCGGTACATCCGATTCGTATGCCACGTATACTTCAACCGGGAATCCGTATCCGTCGGTCGCCGTATAATTTATTACCGTTGTATTTCCCACAACGGAATTTGGTATAAAGATGACTTCGTTTAGATAAGTTCTGATCACGACATGTCTTAATGTTATGTCAACCACATATCCCGGATCCGAAGTTCCGATCTTGACCCTGTCGCCCATATCAAAAGGCCTGGACTTTGAAGCGGACATCGATATTCCCGCAAATACGTTGCCAAGCGATGACTGCGCCGCAAGACCGACTACAACAGCCACGATCCCGGAACCTGCTATGACCGCATCCCAGCCCTTGGTAAAGTTCGGTATGCCCGAAAGCACCACGATTATAGCCGCAACCCATATGACAGCTTCGATTATGGATCTTAAAAGGATGAGATGTATCTTTCCGTGAAGCCTTTTGTTGCCGGCTGCCTTTGATATTATCTTATTGATTATAAAAGCCAGCAAAAGCGGCAGGATATATTTAAGCAAAAACATCAATATGTCTTCCAAAACCTGTGGCATCGTTAATCTCCTTTTTCTTTTCTGAAATCGTAATATGCATGCACAAGACTTTTATAGCCGAGTGCCTTCAGATCTTCATACCGCACATTATATCGTGCCTTTGTGCGCTTATCGCTTATAAGATACCTTAAACACTCCTGTGCGTAAATATCTATTTCATGAAGTCCTTCCGAAGTCGTTATGGTCGAGAAAAACCAGTAGCTCCACGTAAGATCGCTGTCGCCCGTACTTTCCAAGAGTTTTCTGTTAAATATCCTTATGAATGCGGCTGCGGCGCGCTCGGGTTCTATCTCCCCGCGCTTCTGCCAGCGTTTTAATGCACGCGTCTTTCTGTACATTTTCTTTTTAAGCTTATATACGGAAACCGGCGAGATATCGATCTTCCCGCCTTTTACGCTGAAGCCCAAAAATGTAAAGCCGTCAACGGGGTCAAAGAACACTTCCTTGTCGGGATTAACGCTCAATCCCTTTTTAAAAAGCGTATCGCGCACAATATCCGCGTATTCCGAAAGCTTTTCTTTGGACTCCGCAAAAAGGATAATGTCGTCGGAATATCTTGCATACGAAACATTAAGCTTTGAAAACTTCTCGTCAAGATCCTTAAGATAAAGATTTGCGTAAAAGCACGCAAGCGGAGTTCCCGCCATTATGCCCTTTTCTTCTATGGTCTCAACGCCGTTAAAGATCGTTCTTTCCTCGGAAAGCAGTTTACATAAAAATTCATAGAGCTCCCGGTCCTCACCGACCGCATCATACAATACCGGCAAAAATTCATCTATCGGCACGGAATTAAAGTAATTGCTCACATCAACCTTATAGGAATACATGTCCTTAAGGTTTTTGTTCTTTTTAAGCATCCTTATCGCATCCATTGCACCGAGACCCGGCCTGAACGAAAAAAGGTTGTCCGAAAAAAGATAGTCATACTTCCGAAGAAGAAGGTATGTAAGAAGCTTGAGCACTATGTTTTCGGCCTTAGGATAAGTATACACCGTTCTTTTCTTTAAAGAACTCTGCTTACTGATGACCGACTTATGCGCAAGCGGAAAAGCCTTGCCCGACAGTATATTTTGGCACACGTGAATATAGGCCTTTTCATCTATGAAAGACCTCAGTTCCTTGAGAAAATCCTTCGGGCATGCCAAAGAAAGCTTGTATTTATAAAATTTTTCCCATGTTTCCGCGTCGGAAAGAAGATTGAGTAAAGTCATATCCTTATACAAAAAAACAGAAAGAGAAAAAGTTAAATCCAAGTAAATACTTGGATGTACCGGATCGTACACGGATCTGCTGCCTGCGAAGCTTAATAATGATACGTGCCTGACCCGCCACAGGCGCTAAGCGTTCTCTTTCTGTCTTTAAGCGTATTTAATTAAAGATTTTCCCTTGTACGTCTTATAACGTAAGATCTTGTGTTCCACCAGCCTTCGTGGTCGTAATAGAAGCGGATGTATCTTACACCCTCTCTCCTGCAGTCGTCACAAAGCTTTCTCGCATTGCTCCTGTCGGATCTTACCTCGACAACAAGTACTTTTCTGCCGTCTTTTGAGAAAGTGAATACGGTAGCCTTATTGTTTCTTACATCCTCTTCCGTGATCTGATAATCGGAAAACTCACTGTGATATATTCCCGAAAAATAAGCCTTGTAAGAACCCTGAAAATTAAACTGGTTCTCTTCGGCGGGCATCTCTTCGCCCCATGAATCTCCGCTCGCGGAGACTTCATGGGCAACGTTTTGAGCAACGTTTTGAGCACCGTAGTCTTCGCGCTTTTTAGCCTCACTTACGGCATAGTCGACTGTTTTTTTAACTTCCTGTGCGAACTCTTTTCCCGCTT
>JAGCCY010000095.1 GCA_017651385.1 Lachnospiraceae bacterium | reverse complement strand
TTTCTGCCACGAGAACGGGATGGAGATCGCGTTCACATCTCCCGGCTGGATCCCTCAGGAGGTCTTTGACGAGCTCAATATACCGGCTCCCTCCTGCGGAGCCTGCCTTTCCAATATGGCGATCACCCCTTCGGGAAACATTGTTCCCTGTCAGAGCTGGCTTTCTGATGATGTCATGGGCAATATCTTAACCGATGACTGGGACAGCGTGTGGAATAGTGACAAGTGTAGAGACAGGCGTGAATATTCCGCCGAAATGCTGGGCGAGTGCCCTTTAAGGAGGGAAAGAGATGAAAAATAAGATTACCCTTCTTTTATCGATATTGTTTTTGGCCTTTCTTGGTTTTTCAAATAAGGCTTATGCGGCTCCGACCGATGAGATCCTAAACTATGATATAACGGTATCGGTCAACGATGACGCGACTCTTGATATGACTTATCATATCGACTGGAAGGTTTTGGAGTCGGATTCACTGGGCCCCGTTGAATGGGTAACGGTCGGCATACCCAATTCGCATTATATAAGCTACGATGCGCTTACAGACAATATTTCTGATATAAGCTACTCATCGTCGGACGGTGCGATAAGGATCGATTTTGACGATAAGTATTACGAAGGCGAAGTCATAAGCTTTGAGTTTAAAGTTGTCCAGGATTATATGTACCAGGTGGATAAGTTCACCATGGGCGAGACTGTTTATTCTTTTACACCCGGATGGTTTGACGGAATTGATGTAGACAGTCTTGTGATCAAGTGGGAATCAGATAAGGCCACAAGCTGGACTCCCGACTGTCTTATGGACGGTCCCTACCTTGTATGGGATACATATCTTGGAGCCAAAGAGACTTATACGATCAGTGTTACATCTCCAAACGACGCATTCGCTTTTGATATGAGTAAGACCGCCGATACCTATAAAAACTCAAGTTATGATTATGACTATGATTATGACTATCAGTACAGCAATAACTCAAAAAGGAGTGTTGCCGAAACGATCGGAACCCTGATCGCGGGGCTCATCGCACTGGTCTTTTTCCTGGCATTTTCGATCGGTCCGTTTGTCGTTGTGGGATATTTGATCTATAAAGCCGGAAAAGGTCTTAATTCATCCGTTCCGCAGACCAAAAAGCAGGTTAAAAGAACGCTTATCAAGTATTATCCCACATGTCCGGGCTGTGGAGCTTCAAGACCGGAAGGCAAGGAAAAATGCGATTACTGCGGAAGAAGCTTTATCGAGAGTGAAGAAGTCATCGAAGAAAAAGATATTCCGAATCCTTCTGCTTATAATAAGGCAGGTCTTTACAGATATGGTTCGGATTCGAACAGTTACATGCGTGTAAATGTGATAAGTGTCCCTGTTCCGAGATCTACACCGACCAGGAGTTCGTCAAGCAGCAGTTCCTCTTCAAGATCTCACAGCTCCTGTGCGCACAGTCACTGCGCCTGTGCAAGTCATTGTGCATGTGCCTGCGCCTGCGCGTGTGCCGGCGGCGGAAGAGCGGGTTGTACCACAAAAGATTTCTACAATACGGGACTTAAGCTTAAGCAGTTAAGCCTTAAGAAGAAAAAGAAGAAATAATAAAGGATCTAAAAAGGAGCCGCATTTTGCTGCGGCTCCTTTTAATTATGCGATCATTTTTTGGCGGGATGCGTTCGCATCTTTCCGCATGCTTATTTTGTAAAATCTTCAATGAGTTTCATTATGGTGAGTGTAGGCTGCATCTGATCGGATTTATTCATCGCATCGATGTAGCTTTGTCTGTTCTGATAAAGATTTGCCAAAGCATTCATAAAACTCTTTTCGTCAAGATCTTCTTCGCGAAGGACCTCGGAAAAGCCCTGCTTTTCAAAGGATGCCGCATTAAGAAGCTGATCGCCTCTGCTTGTCGTAGCGGGAAGCGGGATCAAAAGATTGGGCTTTCTTAATGCCAGAAGCTCGCATATCGAGTTGGCTCCGGCACGGGAGACCACTATATCGCTTAATGCAAAAACATCCTTCAGATCTTCCTTTAAAAACTCAAACTGTTTGTAACCGGGCTGGTTTAACAGAAGGTTATCCATTTTGTCCTTGCCGCAGATATGGATCACATGATAGACCTCAAGCATCTTGGGAAGTACGGATCTTACTATCTTATTTATACTGCCTGCGCCCTGGCTTCCGCCGATGATGAGCACTACAGGCTTATCGTCCGAAAAGCCGCATAACTGCATGGCTTTTGAACGACTTCCTTCGGTAAGCTCGGTACGTATGGGAGTACCGGTCAAAACGCTCTTGCTTTCCGGGATATATTGCATAGTCTCCGGGAAGTTACAGCATACCTTCGTGGCAACCGGAATACAGAGCTTATTGGCAAGACCCGGTGTGATATCCGACTCATGGATAATGCAGGGTATCTTAAGCTTAGATGCGGCTCGCACTACGGGAACACTTACAAATCCGCCCTTTGAAAAGATGATATCGGGCCTTACCTTTCTAAGGATCTTCTTTGACTCCATGTATCCTTTAAGGATACGGAAGGGATCGCTGAAATTCTTGGGATCCAAATATCTTCTTAACTTTCCGGTCGATACTCCGAAATACGGGATATTGAAATCCGCGATAAGTCTTTTTTCAATGCCGTTGTAAGATCCGATGTAGGTAATATCGTAACCGGCTTTTTTAAGTTCAGGTATAAGAGCGAGGTTTGGCGTAACATGTCCCGCCGTACCGCCACCTGTCAGTACAATTTTCTTTGACATTTCTTTTTCCTTAGGCCGTATGTTTTTTATATGCTTCAAGAGCACATGCGAGCTGGTCCGGGCAGGATGTGCTTCTGGGGCCGCAGGTAATACCTTTAAGCCTGTTTATTGCTTCGTCGACGTTCATACCGATGATAAGTGCGTTCAGGCCTTTGTGGGTGCCGTCACAGCCGCCCACAAATTTTACACCCTTTATGACATCGTTTTCAACTTCAAACTCAATATCTTTTGCACAGATACCTGATGGTGTGTAATGCATAGTATTCTCCTTATATTAAATACCCAAAAGATAGGAATAAGCCTTAAGTGCTCCGAACGTATTGCCTGAAAGAACCTTCTTGGCAAGAACCTTTCCGAGCTGAACGCCTTCCTGATCGAAGCTGTTTAAGTTCCATGCAAAGCCCTGGAACATAACCTTGTTCTCAAAGTGTGCAAGAATGGCGCCGAGTGCTTCGGGAGTTAACTTATCGCCCAAAATTATGCTTGAAGGGCGGTTTCCTTCAAAGTATTTGTTGGGATTGTCATTGTCCATACCGAGTGCAAATGCAACGATCTGTGCAACAACGTTTGCCTTAAGTTTCTGCTGGCTTGTACTGTCTTCGATATTGACATCGGTCTCAAGCTGGCTGTCTTTAAATCCAATGAACTGAAGAGGAATGATATCGGTTCCCTGATGAAGGAGCTGATAGAATGAATGCTGTCCGTTCGTACCGGGCTCACCGAAGATAACGGGACCTGTCTTATAAGAAACTGGTTTGCCTTCGCGGTTTACGGATTTACCGTTTGATTCCATATCAAGCTGTTGGAGGTGTGCGGGGAAACGGCTTAAAGCCTGTGAATACGGAAGTACCGCAGTCGTAGCCATATCAAGTACGTTTCTTTCATATACCCCTATAAGAGCATCGAGCATTGCGGGGTTCTTGCGGATATCGGTATTCTTGGAAAGCTTATCTTCCTCTGCCGCACCGTTTAAGAAACGAGCGAAGATATCGGGACCGAAAGCAAGCGAAAGAATTGCTCCGCCCACCGAAGAAGTCGAGGAATATCGGCCTCCGATGAAATCATCCATAAAGAAAGCATCAAGATAATCGCTGTTTCCCGCAAGAGGAGACGTAGCACTTGTAACTGCGATCATATGCTTTGAAGGATCGAGTTCCTGCTTTTTAAGAGCATCTTTGACAAAAGATTCATTTGTGAGGGTTTCAAGTGTTGTACCCGATTTCGAAACAAGGATAAAGATCGAATGAGCCACATCTATACCCTTAAGAACGCCTGCGGCATCATCGGGATCGACATTGCTTATGAATTTAGCTTCCATTTTAAAGCAGCCGTTTTTCTTTGCCCAGTTTTCAAGGGCAATGTACATGGCTCTCGGGCCCAGGTCAGAACCGCCGATACCGATCTGAACGGCTGTTGTGAACTTCTCGCCCTTTTCATTTACTATTTCACCATTGTGAACCTTATCGGCAAATTCTTTGATACGATTCTGCTGGGATACATAGAACTCTCTTTTATTGACACCGTCTATAACAACGTCTTCGCCGAGCTGACCTCTGGTAAGCTGGTGAAGAACACGTCTTCTTTCACCTGTATTGACTATCTCTCCGTTATATAAAGCCGCATACTTATCGGTAAGCATAGCTTCATCGGCAAAAGCCTGGAGAGTATCGATAACTTTATCATCAACCTGCTTTGCGGCATAGCTGAACAGCAATCCGCCGGACATTGAAACCTTGTACTTTTCAACTCTCTCGGCTCCCTTTTCGCCTGCCATTACATCCTTAAGAACAACTTCGTCCTTAAGCGCTTTAAGTGCATTAAAGGCCTTAAGCTCATCCATATTGGTATATTTGATCATATTAAACTCCTTTGTGAAAAAGAATAAATGTGGCTTATTCAATATACTAAATCATACGGAATAATTCAATAAACATTATTTGAAATGTTGCGCCCCTTTTTTTGACAAAAAAACTGTGATAAAATGATATTAACTATGCGATGGAGGATGGTTGCAGTGTATGAAATACTCTGACGGAAAGCCGTATAGGGTAATTGCGCTTTGTACGGCAAAGTTCAACTACGTTGACGAGAGCGAGTATATTACATTTTTTCATAAAGTATGCGAGCGGCTGAATTACAGGCTGTTTGTTTTTTCCGCTTTGGAAGATTTCTATTTTGACAATCTTTTTGACAGGGCGGAAGAGCAGATATTTAATCTTATGGAGCCCGAAAGATTCGATGCGGTCATAATCTCATCGATCTCTTTTAAGGGTGAAGGTGTTGCCGAGCGTATCGCAAAAAGAGTTCTGGATGCCGGCGTTCCCTGTATCACACTGGTGCGTCCGATCGAGGGCTGCATCAATATACGCTGCAACTTTAACGATGCGTTCGAAGAAGTTGTAAGGCATGTGGTTGAGTTTCACAAGGCAAAGCATATCAACTTTATCGCCGGGATGAAGAACAATGTCTTTTCGGATGAAAGACTCAGGATATATATAAAAGTATTAAAAGAAAACAACATCCCGATCGAAGAAGACCGTATAGACTGGGGTGATTTCTGGGAAGAACCCACCGCAAAGGTAATGGATAAGTTCCTTGCCTCGGGTAAGGAAATAGATGCGATCATCTGTGCCAACGACTTTATGGCCATGGAGGCTGTGAAAAAGCTTATCGAAGCGGGAAAAAGAGTGCCGGAGGATGTTATAGTATCCGGCTTTGACGGTGCGGATTTTGAGAAATTCCATTATCCGAGAATCTGCACTTCTCATTTTGCAAACAGCAATCTTGCGGAAACGGCAGGTAAGATCCTTTCGGATCTGTTTGACGGAAAGATGATCAGAAACGAATACATGATCGAAGGATCGTTCAGAGCCGGACAATCCTGCGGATGCAGCAAGATCGGTGTTAC
>JAGCCY010000094.1 GCA_017651385.1 Lachnospiraceae bacterium | reverse complement strand
TGCGGGTTCTTCAAGAATGGCATCATCGATCATTTTAAATATGTCTTTTAAAGGATCGAGTTCTTCGTTAAGTTCTCTTGCAAGCGGACTTTCGTAATCTTCAAGAACGGCCTTTATGTAAGGCAGTATATAAAGAGAATTCTTAAAAGCTATAAGATCTCTTGCATTGGCGGTTTTGTATGAAATACGGCCGAGAAGCCTTTCGAGATCGTAGACGCTTTGAAGATATTCTCTTAACTCATCTCTGGAAACGGGATTCTTACATAATTCGGAGATAAGATCGAGACGCCTGTTCATCTCATTCGGTTCAAGAAGAGGCTGCTCTATATAAGATCTTAAAAGACGTCCGCCCATAGCCGTTTTGGTCTTGTCAAGAACCCACAATAAAGATCCTCTCTTCTGCTTTTCACGCATTGTTTCGGTAAGCTCAAGGTTTCTTCTCGTTGCCGAATCAAGATGCATAAAACTGCCCGATTCATAAGGTTTTATGTTTGTAAGATTTGAAAGCGAATTCTTCTGGGTCTCAAAAAGGAACGAAAGAACGGCACCGGCGGCAACCGTTGCGTTTTTAAAATCGTTTAAACCGAGTCCTTCGACGGAGTTTACTTTAAAATGAAGCTTTAAGGCTTTAAGCGATTCTCTTTCGTCGAAATGATGAGCCGGGATGGCCGAATATGAAAGATCGTTCTTGGCCTTTAAGGTATCAAAAGGAAAATCCGACATCAAAAAGGCATCGTTGCAGATGATCTCCTTGGGCGAATATCTGTTTATCTCATCCGCTATTCCGCGTATATCCTTTACTTCCGTTGCATAAAAATCACCGGTAGTAATGTCAACGACACTTATACCGGTTCCGTTATCAAGATATACTATGCACATTAAGAAACTGTTTTCCGATGCTTCCAAAGCCTGAGTGTCAAGATTTGTGCCTCTTGAGACTATCCTTGTAACTTCTCTTTTTACAAGACCCTTTGCAAGCTTGGGATCTTCGACCTGTTCGCAGATGGCAACTTTATAACCTTTGTTGACAAGCCTGTTCAAATAATTGTCAACAGCATGATAAGGAACCCCGCACATCGGTGCGCGTTCTTCCTGTCCGCATGATTTTCCGGTCAATGTAAGTTCAAGTTCCTTTGATGCTATCTCCGCATCCTCAAAAAACATTTCATAAAAATCGCCCAGACGATAAAACAGGATACAATCTTTATAATCTTTTTTTGTCTCCAGATACTGTTGCATCATGGGAGTAAATTCAGCCATTTTGTCCACTCTCGTTTTCGTTGATTATCTCACCGGTATAGTAAAAGCCGTGAAATTCGGTAAGCTTTACTTTTACGAATTTTCCGATAAGATCCGGGGTACCTTTTATATGTACGACGGTATTCGACTCCATTCTGGTGTCGATAAAAGAAGGATCGCTTTCGTTGACCTCTTCGCAGAGAACGGTCTGAACGGTGTTCTCAAAGCGCTTTGTACGTTCTCTCGCACTGTCCTGTACTTTTTTAAGGACCATATCAAAATATTTTTTCACACATGCTTCATCGACCTGATCTTCCATTGCCGCCGCAGGTGTACCGGTTCTTTTAGAATATATAAAGGTAAACGCGTTATCGAATCTGACCTTGTCTATAACATCGATCGTATCGAGAACATCTTCATAGGTCTCCCCGGGAAAACCTACGATGATATCGGTCGTGATCGATACATCGGGGATCTTTGCCCTTATCTTATCCACAAGAGCAAGATACTGTTCTTTGTCGTAACGGCGGTTCATCTTCTTTAAGATCTTTGATGATCCAGATTGTAACGGAAGATGAATGTGATGGCATATCTTTTTTGAAGAGGCCACAACATTTATAAGTTCATCTGAAAGATCTTTGGGATGAGGTGTCATGAATCTTATACGTTCAAGCCCGTCTATCTTTTCGATACGTTGTAAAAGTTCGGCAAAAGAAACCGGTTCATCAAAGTTTTTTCCGTATGAATTGACATTCTGCCCAAGCAGCATCACTTCGACAACGCCGGTTTTTACAAGCTCTTCTGTTTCACGTACGATATCCTCGGGTTTTCTGCTCCGCTCTCTTCCCCTTACATAAGGGACGATACAGTATGTACAGAAATTGTCACAGCCGAACATTATATTTACGCCCGATTTAAAAGAATATTTTCTTGAGATCGGAAGCTGTTCCGCTATCGTATCGGTTGCATCCCATACTTCCGTTATCCGTTCGCCGGTTTCGTACATTTTAACGAGAAGCTCTGCAAAGCAGAATATATTATGAGTACCGAAAATAAGATCGACAAAACGATAACTTTTGTTGATCTTATCTACACATGTCGGCTCCTGCATCATACAGCCGCAAAGAGCGATCTTCATTTCGGGATTTTTCTTTTTGAAAGGTTTTAATGCACCCAGACGACCGTAAAGACGCTGATTGGCATTATCTCTTACGGTACAGGTATTATAGATGACAAAATCCGCATCATCGGAATCGGTTTCTTCAAAACCCGCCGTTTTTAATATTCCCAAAAGTTTTTCGGAGTCCCTTGCATTCATCTGACATCCGAAAGTTGTAACCTGACAGGTCAGTTTTCTGTTTAACGATCGTTCTTTATCGCCTACGATCTTTTTTAACTTTTCAATATATTCCAGTTGTCTTGTTTCTTCGGGGTTTAACATATATTTCCTTACTTAAATTTATCTGAATCTATTTTATCAAGCGGAGTTTTTTCCGTAACGATAAGATCGAGCTTAACATCCGATTCGTCTGCGGGGATCTCATCTTTGAGCTGCATGGAAAAACATACTCCGACAGTCACGATATTGGGCTTATCTTTAAGATAATTGTCATAATAACCCTTACCGTATCCGAGTCTGTTTCCGTTAAGATCAAAAGCTACTCCGGGAACGATCATAAGGAGCTTTTCGTCTTTAAAATCTTCGTATGAGAAGCATTTTTCAACGTTCGGTATGGGCTCGGGTATGCATAAAGTCCCGTCCACGATTTCGTATGAAGATGCAATTCTGTAAAAGTCCATTCTGGCTTCGTTA
>JAGCCY010000093.1 GCA_017651385.1 Lachnospiraceae bacterium | reverse complement strand
TCCTATAGCGGAATTGAACTGTACACGGTAACCGTTATTAACCTGAACCTGTCCCTTATCGTCTACCCACGGAACACGGAATAAAAGCTGTCTCTCGGGAGTTGTAAGTCTTTCAAGAAGTGCATCCTTTTTAAACTTCTCCTCGTTGGCTTCAATAACTACTCTAAGTGACTCCAATACTTCTTTGACAGCCTGATGAAATTCGGGCTGTGCGGGGTTCTGCTGAACCACTCTCTCATAGACCTCATCTACGTATGACATTTCTCTCTCTCCTTTTGTATATATATTCTTTTCCCGGCAAAAAAAGAAAACGCCTTTGAAAGGTACATCCGTACCTGTCAAAGACGCCATTGCCTTTTCATGAGTCAAAATATAAACCTCATTTTATGCTTTGTCAATACCAATATTCAAAAATATTTCGTGACGACATCTTTCCATTTATGTTATATTAATTATTGAGTTTGGAAAAACTGTTTATCAGGGCAAAAGGAGAATTTCAATGAAAATCGATAAAAGTCAGATCAAAACCCTCGAAGTCATATGGGAAGACAGAAAAAGAACACTGTTCGGATTGCCGATAAGCTTTACAAAATATACTCTCAATGAGGAAGAGCTGGCTATCAAGACCGGATTCTTAAATATCAATAAGGATGAAGTGAAATTATACAGGATACTGGATATTTCGGAAAGAAGAACGCTCGGTCAGAGAATATTCGGTATCGGTACTCTTCATATATGCTCAAGCGATAAGTCGCTCGGCGAGTTTGATATAAGGAACATAAAGCAGGTTGATGCGGTCAAACAGTTACTTTCCCAGAATGTCGAAAAGCAGCGTGAACTTAAGCGCGTAAGCAGCCGTGAGTTCATGACGGACGGACATGAAGACTTTGACGATCAGGAAGATATAAACGACCACTGATGAATAAAAAAGACCCGGGTGCCAAACAGGCATCCGGGTTATTTTTTTGCCTTTTATTACATACATGTATATCCGCCGTCAACGGGCACCACGATACCCGTTACATAGGAAGAAGCGGGTGATGCAAGGAACAATGCCGCAGTATCAAGCTCGCCTTCCTTGCCGTATCTTTCAAGCGGGATCATGGTCTTTGCATTCTGCTGGAAGAACTCACTGTCAAGAGTATCTGTCGTAAGTTCCGTATAGAAGTATCCGGGGCTGATCGCATTTACGGTTATACCCTTCTGACCCCATTCAGCCGCAAGAGCTCTTGTAAGGTTAACAACACCGCCCTTTGCTGCATGATAAGGTGAAGCGGGAGCAACCTTGTTGCCCACAAGACCGTACATTGACGAGATATTGATCACTCTTCCGTATTTTGCGGGGATCATTGCCTTTTTGGCAACCGCACGCGCAACCTTGAAGGTTCCGAAAAGATCTATATTTATTTCATTCGAAAACTGTTCGTCGGTGATATCCTCGGCGGGTGCTACGGCACCGGTGCCCGCATTGTTGATAAGAATATCGATACGTCCGAATTCTCTTAATACTTCATCGACCGCATCTTCGACATCTGCCGTATCGGTGATATCGCACTGAACACTCAATGTCTTTACGCCAAACTCTTTGGCTATCGAAGCCGTAACTTCATCAAGTTTTTCCTTACGTCTTGCAAGACAGACGATGTTTGCGCCTTTGCTTGCGAGTGCCTTTGCCATCTGTACACCGAGACCGCTTGATGCGCCGGTTACAACTGCTACCTGACCTTTAAGGTCGAAATAATTTCTTTCCATTTTGGTATCCCTCTGTATTGTCCGCCATACGTGACAATACCCTCTCCTAAACTATGTTCTTTTGCATATTGTTAATTTAATAACATATTGCATTGTTAATTTTATAACACAATGTGAGTTTAGTAAAGTCATTTCTTGCTTTATTTGATGCTTTATTTATCGTTTATTGACAACAAAACCCCGCTTATCTATAATGATAAAGCGAATCTTTTAAAAGATCATACAAAGGAGACCGATATGACATACGAAGTTTTGGTTGAGGGTATGATGTGCGAAAAATGCGAAAAGCATGTTAACGATGCTGTTTCGAATGCTTTCGCCGTAAAAAAGATCAAATCCTCACACAAGAAAGGTCTTACGATCATAAAGACCGCTTCGGAGCTTGATATCGATAAGCTCACTTCAATCATCAACGAAACCGGTTATACGGTTAAAGGAATAACAACGAAATAAAGAAAAGGAGCATTAATACTATGATGAAATTGGTCCTCGTCAGACACGGCGAATCCGAATGGAACAAACTCAACCTTTTCACAGGCTGGACAGATGTTGACTTAAGTGAAAAAGGACATGAAGAAGCTAAGCAGGGCGGAAAGATCTTAAAGGAAGAAGGCTATGATTTCGATGTAGCTTACACCTCTTACTTAAAGAGAGCTATCCACACTCTTAACCATATCCTTGATGAAATGGACAGAAACTGGATCCCCGTACACAAGGCATGGCAGTTGAACGAGCGTCATTACGGCGCGCTTCAGGGTCTTAACAAAGCTGAGACCGCTGAGAAATACGGTGAAGATCAGGTTAAGATCTGGAGAAGATCTTTTGATGTTACTCCTCCCGCACTTGAAGAAAGCGACGAGAGAGCACCCATGAATCAGGAAATGTTCAGAAATGTCGACAAGAAGAACCTTCCTCTTACAGAGAGTCTTGAGATCACCATCGAAAGAGCGGTTCCTTTCTTTAATGAAGTGATCAAGCCCGAGATGAAAGCAGGCAAGCGTGTCATCATCGCTGCTCACGGCAATTCTCTTCGTGCACTTGTTAAGTATTTTGACAATCTTACACCCGATGAGATCTTAGGCGTCAACATTCCCACAGGTGTTCCGCTTGTATACGAATTTGACGATAATTTCAATGCTGTTAATCATTATTACCTTGGCGACCAGGAAGCTTTAAAGGCTAAGATGGAAGCTGTTGCAAATCAGGGTAAGGCTAAATAAGTT
>JAGCCY010000092.1 GCA_017651385.1 Lachnospiraceae bacterium | reverse complement strand
GCACTTAACATTGATGCGATACTTTTTACAAAAGACTGTGCGGATCCTTTGTACAGGCGTGCGATCAGGGTCAGTATGGGCAATATTTTCAATATCCCGTGGACGATCATATCAAACGACAGGCCGAAGAACATGGATAAACTTAAGTCGCTCGGCTTTATGACAGTTTCGATGGCCCTTTGCGAAAACTCGATCGGGATAGATGACACAAGGCTTTTAAACGCCGATAAACTTGCTATAATAATGGGTACGGAGGGCGAAGGCCTTTCGAATGAAGTTATAAAGGCTTCGTATCATACGGCAAAGATACCGATGTCAAACGGTGTGGATTCTTTAAATGTGGCTGCGGCGAGCGCGGTCATATTCTGGGAATTGTCGAAGCGCGACAGACCGTAAGATCTTAAAAGCATTGAAAGGTTTGGAGGATACATGAAGATAAGACAGTTAAAGGGTAATGAAAGAAAAGACGCATATCTTATATCGACTTTTTGCTTCCACGTAAGAGTTGAGAATGAAGAAGAGGGTGCAAAAAAGTCTTTGGCCTCAAACATAGAGGACTGGGGTGCTTTTGACGATGACGGTACGCTCATGGCCAGGATACTTAACAATAAATATGAGGTCTATGTGGACGGTACCCCGGTCAGTACAGGCGGTATCGGTGCGGTCTCAACACTCCCCGAGTACAGAAATACCGGTGCCATAAAAGAGATATTCAAGGCTTTGCTCAAGAAAGCATACAAAAACGGGGAAGTGATCTCGACTCTCTATCCGTTCAACCATGAGTTTTACGGTAAGGTCGGATATCGTACGGCCACTAAGATGAATACATATGAGTTTAAGCCCGATGTGCTTTCGAAATACAGATTTAACGGAACCGTGAAAAGATACAACCCCGGTGAGCCTGTGACAGATTATCTTAAGCTTTATAACGGTTTTGCCAAAAAATTCAATCTTGCCGCGGTCCGTGACGAAAAGATGATGGAAGACCATATGAAGGTCGAACATCTTTATAAGGACAGACGTTTCTGCTATATGTTCAGTGAAGGAAATAAAAACATCGGATATATCTTATTTACGGATGTATTCGATCCCGAGGCCGCGATACTTGATGCAGATGAAGCCGTTTGGAACTGCAGAGAGGGCTTTAATGCGATACTTGCGTTTATCGGAAGGTTTACCGCGGATTACGGTAAGGTAAGGCTCAATCTTCCTATGGGCATCGACCTTTTGCGCATCATAGACAGCAAAAACGCTTACGGTATCGAAAAACACTGCCAGCAGGATTTTATGGTAAGGGCTGTCAATGCGGTCAGACTTCTTGAAGCGATCGATAAACCGTCCGACTGTTCTTTTACCGTCAAGGTAAGTGTCGTCATCATTCCTGAAAATATCGGGATATTCTATGTCACTTCATCGAAGGTCTCGGTTTCGAAGTCAAAGAAAAAAGCCGATATCGAGCTTAATGAGGGTACGCTTGCACAGCTCTGCCTTGGTGTTTTAAACCTCGATGAAGCCTGTCTTAAGGCAGATGTAAAGGTAAACTCAAACGAAGACATGTTAAGGAAAGTGTTTACCGAAAAGAAGATCTTTGTGGGAGAGCACTTCTGATATAAACAAAAAGAGGCGGATTTTATGGCAAAAGAGATTAAAGCAGGTGATGTAAAAGCGATAAACAGGGAGCTTCTTGATTTTATAAATGAAAGCCCCGATGCATACCACGCAGTCGAAAATATGGCAGATATGCTCACAAAAGCCGGATTTACAAGGCTTTACGAAAACGATGAGTGGAAGATAAAACCCGGAAATGCATATTTTACGATCCGTGACGGGTCTTCGCTGATCGCTTTTAAGATGGCGAAGGATAAAGTATACAACGGTTTTCAGATCATGGCGGCCCACAGCGATTCGCCCACATTTAAGGTAAAACCGTCTTCCGAGATAACGGTAGAAGATAAGTATATAAAGCTTAATACCGAAAAGTACGGCGGTATGATCATGTACACATGGCTGGACAGACCTTTGTCGGTTTCAGGAAGGATAACGGTAGACAGCGGTGATGAGATAAAGACAAAGCTTGTAAAGCTTGATAAGGATGTCCTGATCATTCCAAGCCTTGCGATCCATATGGACAGAACTCTTAACGACGGATATACGTTCAATGCGCAGAAGGATATGCTTCCTTTATTCGCAGGGAAGACCGATAAGAAAAGGACTTTGATGTCTCTTATCGCAAAAGAAGCAAAAGTAAAGGAAGAAGAGATACTTGACGCCGATCTTTATCTTTACAACAGGGTTAAAGGAACGTTTTTGGGAGCTGACGGCGAGTTTATCGCAAGCGCACGCCTTGACGATATCCAGTGTGCTTTTACCGCTGTTAAAAGCATCATTGACGCGGAAGTTACAAAGAGTGTTTCCGTATGTGCGATATTCAATAACGAAGAAGTCGGAAGCAGCACCAAGCAGGGCGCGGCTTCATCATTCCTTGAATGCGTGCTTGAGCGGATAAATGCTTCATGCGGAAAGAGTGAGACGGAGTTTAAAAGAACGCTTGTAAACAGCTTTTTATTATCGGCCGACAATGCGCATGCTGTGCATCCCAATCACACCGACAAGGCTGATCCTACAAACAGACCTTACATGAACGGCGGCATAGTCATTAAATACAATGCCAACCAGAAATATACATCCGATGCCGTTTCGGGCGGGATATTTAAAAAGATATCAAAGAAAGCGGGAGTACCCGTGCAGACTTATGTAAACCGATCGGATATAGCCGGAGGCTCGACCCTCGGCAGCATAGCGGTTTCAAGAGTATCGATGAATTCCGTAGATATAGGACTCCCGCAGCTTGCGATGCATTCTGCATACGAAACCGCGGGAGCACATGACACTTTATATCTTTATCTTGCAGCCAAGACATTTTTTGAAAGCAGTATTACCGTTACAAAGGACGGAAATTATAAGATCTGATCTTATCAGGCCGGTCTGACTTCTTCGGGAGCCGGATCGGCTTCTTTTTCTTTGTCTTTTCCTACAGTTACAAAGAGATGAGCCTTCTTAAGAGCGGGACGGAGCACATTGTAAAGGATGATCGCGATAACGGAGTTGATCACGGCGTTTACAAGTGTGGTCCATGTGGTGACCGCTACCATTGCCTTGATGGCGGATGCTGCCTTATCGGGGTTGGGTGTAAGAAGGGTAAACCATACATACTTTAATGCGGGCTCAAAAATGCAGTTGAACAATAAAGCCGCAATTGTTGCTATAGCCGAGAAGGTTAAGACTTTTACATGGTTCTGTTCTTTTGAGATCTTACCGATCTTATGAGCAACAAGACCGACGATAAGACCGATCACAAGCTTTGTGATGAAGGTTCTGGGTGCGGAAGCCGCATAACCGCTCACTATATCGGCGATCGTAAGACCGACCGCTCCGGAAAGACCTCCGAGAGGACCTCCGAGTAAGAGTGCTGCGAGTACCACAAAGGCATTACCTACGTGAACTTTGGTGCCGGATGCGCTTATAGCCGGGAATACCACATATCCTACAAAGCATAATGCAGCCATAAGGCCGGCATAAGCTGTTTTTTTGATGTTTTCGTTTTTCATAACTTAATTCTCCCTTGAAAAATTTCTTAACTCAATATATCATCGAACTGGTACTATAAAAATTACCAAAAAGAGAAAATAATATAAGACCAGATTGGTGAACCATGAAAGAGAACAAGACAAAATACATAGAGCTTTATGAAACATTAAGAGACGATATCTTAAAGGGAAGATATATCAAAGGCGATAAGCTTCCGTCAAAGCGGGTGACTGCCGAAAAATACGGCTTAAGCGTAATAACCGTTGAACATGCTTATGAACTTTTGCTTGAAGAGGGATATATCTCTTCAAAAGAAAAGAGCGGATTCTTTGTAATATATGATGCAAACGATCTATATTTTAATCCCGGCGCGGGAAGCGTTAACCTTGTTGAGTCTTTGATAAACGAATCCGCGGGGATCGCCGTTCCCGAAGGCTTTCCGATATCGTTGTATGCGAAGACCGCAAGGCGTGTCATGAGTGAGGCCGGCGACTATATCATGTTAAAAGCACCGATGAAAGGCATGCCCGTACTTCGTGAGGCGATCGCAAAGTATCTAAACCGAAGCAAAAGAATGAATGTCGACGGCGGGCAGATATTTGTGGGAGCCGGAGCGGAGTATCTGTACGGTCTTATCATCCAGACTTTCGGACGAAACATCATATACGGAGTGGAAAGCCCTTCATATAACGTTATCGCAAAGGTTTACGAAAGCGGCGGCGCCACTATAGAGATGCTCAAACTCAAAAAAGACGGTATCGAAAGCGAGGCTCTTTGGAAAAGCGATGCCGGGATCCTTCATATCTCGCCGTTTCGTTCTTTCCCAAGCGGTGTTACCGCTTCGGTATCTAAAAGAAGAGAATATATTAAATGGAGCCGGAGCCGTGACGCGATCCTGATAGAAGATGATTTTGAGTCGGAATTTACCCTAAGCCGTAAGCCTCAGGAAACTTTATATTCGATGGATGAAGAGGGAAGAGTCATATATGTCAATACTTTTACCCAGACGATAGGTCCCGCGATAAGAGCCGCATATATGGTGGTCCCGAAGAACATGGTAAAGCTTTTTGAAGAAAAAGTCGGTTTCTATGCATGCCCTATGCCCACGCTTGAGCAGCTCATCCTGGCTGAGATAATCGACAGCGGAGATTTTGAAAGGCATATAAACCGCGTCAGAAGGCACAATAAAAAGGAATTTAACTAAAAAATTTAAAGCCTTGCTTAAATTTAAGTAAGGCTTTAATATTATTAAGTAATAAAAAACATTACGGAGTGACTTATGGCTAAAAAGATTAGACTTATCGATATAGGAAAAACGCTCGGTGTGAGCGCGGTCACGGTTTCAAACGCCCTTTCCGGACAGCCCGGCGTATCGGACGAGATGCGCGTTAAGATAAAGGACACCGCCGAAAAGATGGGCTATCAGCCGCCCAGGACCGCAAGGGAAAAGAACACAAAAACCTACAACATAGGCATCATAATATCGGAGAAATATTTCGATCAGACCCAGTCGTTTTACTGGAGGATGTACAGGGAGGTGGCCACAAAAGCCGCCGCAAAGGGCTGCTTTACTTTACTTGAGATCGTTAATCCCGAAGATGAGAAGAATCTGACCACCCCGCTTCTTACGGACGGCAACAAGGTCGACGGGCTTGTGATCGTGGGTCTTATGAGTAAGGAATATCTTGATATGCTCGAGTCGAAGCTTTCGGTTCCGTATATTTTCCTTGATTTTTCCAGCAAGGAAAAAGAAAGCGACGCAGTTATAACGGATAATTTCTTGAGCATGTACAGGCTTGTGAACCATCTTATAGAGATGGGGCACAAAGATATCGCTTATGTGGGAACGTTAATGTCCACAAGCAGTATAACGGACAGATATTTCGGCTACTGCAAAGCACTTATGGAGCATGATATTCCCATAAGGGAAGACTATATCGTAAAAGACAGAAAGTTATCGGACGGCAGCAGATTCAAACCCGAAGAACTTAAACTGCCGGCAAAGCTTCCGACAGCATTTGCATGCAACTGCGATGTTACCGCCGCAGACATCATATCGGTCCTTAAGAAAAGAAAGATAAAGGTTCCTGAAGAGATCTCGGTCGTCGGTTTTGACAATTACCTTCTTCCCGGTCAGGATATAGAGCTTACCACATGTGAAGTGGATGTAAAAGAAATGGCGGCGCAGACCATAAGGATACTTATCGCAAAGATGTCGGGGCAGCCTTACAAAAAGGGTATTCTTACGGTTCCGGGCAGGCTGATCTACGGAAAAACGGTAAAAAAGATAAAGTGACGATCCGCACAGATTAATTATTAATAGCAAAAATTAACTTAAAAATTAAGTAAAGCCTAACAAATATGTTTTGTTAGGCTTTTTTGTTGTAAGTATTTCAAAAAACCTAACAGTTTAATTTGTCTATATCAGAGAAGATTTGGTGATTTTGACGAAAAACGTTGATTAAAATTAAGCCGCGGGATAAATTAAATTTAAGTTGAGATGGTTCAACGAAATTAAGTTTCCACAATTAAAGGAGGATAGTTATGAAAAAGAAAAATTGTCTTGCCCTTGTATTGGCGGCGGTTATGGCCCTTTCATTGGCAGCTTGCGGTGACGATGCAGGTGTATCCGCTTCCGCAACGGATAAAACCGAAGTTTCACAGTCTGTTGAGACAAAGACCGATGAGACAAAGACAGAAACCACGGAAGCCGGAGCACTTTCCTACACAACCTTAAATCTTGACGATCATAAAGACGCAAGTGCGACCATCAAGTTCATACATCATAAGACAGACCGTCAGGCAGACGGCACGATGGATGCCATGATCGCAAAGTTCAACGAAGAGTTCCCCAACATCAAAGTTGAGACCGAAGCGGTAACGGATTACGCCGAGGATTCACTTCTCCGTCTTTCCACAGGCGACTGGGGCGATATAATGTTCATCCCCGCAGTGGACAAGTCGGATCTTGCAACATATTTCATGCCTCTCGATACGCTCGACAACCTTTCACAGAAGCTGAACTTTGTGGACAGCTGGCAGTTCGACGGTATCTGCTACGGTATACCTTACATGGCAAATGCCCAGGGTGTTCTTTATAACAAGGCAGTCTTTGAAAAGGCAGGTATTACGACATTACCCAAGACTCCGGATGAATTCCTTGCTGACCTTCAGCTTATCAAGGACAACACGGATGCGATCCCGCTTTACACAAACTATGCCGCAGGCTGGACCATGGGTGCATGGGATGCTTACATCGGCTGTGTATCAAACGGAAGCAACACCTATATGAATCAGGAATTCGTGCATGATGCAGATCCTTTCAAGGATTCGGGCGACGGCACAGGTATCTACAATCTTTACAGGATACTTTACGAAGCAACAAAGAACGGTCTTATCGAAGAAGACTACACCACTACCGACTGGGAAGGCTGCAAGGGCATGCTCAACAGAGGCGAGATCGGCACGATGGTACTCGGTTCATGGGCTTACGCTCAGATGCAGGAAGCGGACTCCCATCCCGAAGATGTAGGATATATGCCTTTCCCCATGACGGTAAACGGTACTCAGTATGTGGCAGCCGGCGGTGACTACAACTATTGTATCAATGTCAATTCTTCCGATGAGAACAAGCTTGCTTCGCTCATCTTTGTAAAGTGGATGACCGAAAAGTCTGACTGGTGCTACAACGAAGGCGGTTACACGGTCGTTATCGGCGGCAAGAACCCTGATATGTACTCGGCATTTGACGGCTGCGCCGTTCTTTCCGATCAGCCCGCACTTGCAGGAGAAGAAACCTTCTTAAACGACATGAACAACGAATCGGAACTTTCGTTTAACGCAGGCGGAAACGCAAAGGTTCAGAGGATCATCGAGGCAGCCGCAACAGGCTCCGAAAGCTTTGACGACATAATGAACGACTGGACCGCAGCATGGAATGCGGCTCAGACCGAACTTGGTATTGAAGCAAAATAAAGTGTTTTATCCCCGGGGAGGTCATCCTCCCCGGACTTTATGAAATGGTTTTACCGGGAGAAATATATGCAGGCAGAAGTAAGAGTAAACGAAAAAAAGACATTTGCGGAGTGGTTTGGCTCACGAAAAGTCCAGAAGGCACTTGTGATCTTTGCATTCATGATAGTGCCTATGGTGCTTTTATTTGTGTTTACATACCTTCCTTTCGGAAAAATGTTTTCTTTCAGCTTTTTTGACATGAAGTATGTCGGAGCGAGGAAGTTTGTGTCCTTTAAGAACTATCTTAAGGTCTTTTCGAGGAAAGACTGTTTCGGGGCACTGAAATTGAGCCTTTATTATATGGGCGGTTCAGTTGTCCAGTTAAGTCTTGCACTCTATCTTGCGACGATCTTAAGTTTTAAGGTCAAAGGCGGGGCGCTGTTTAAGGGATTTATGTTCTTTCCTTATCTTATAAACGGTATTGCGATAGGTTTTATATTCAAATTCTTCTTTACGAGAGGTTTTGTGTTTGATTCGGTCTTAAGCTGGGCGGGATTTACGATCGATAACCTTCCTTATTGGTTAAAAGACCAGAGGATCAACAATGTTTCCTTAGTGGGCACATCGGTATGGAGATATACGGGGCAGAATATGGTCCTTTTCATCGGAGCCATAATGTCTGTCGATTCTGAACTTTACGAAGCTGCAATGCTTGACGGGGCAAATAAATGGCAGCAGTTCAAATACATCATCCTCCCGAGTATCAAAACGATCATTTTGCTCAATGTGATCCTTTCGATCACGGGATCGTTAAGCGCTTTTGAACCTCCGTACGTGATCACGAGCGGTGCCAACGGTACGGGCACCTACTTTGTGGTCATGCATGAGATCGCGCATACGCAGCAGAAGGTCGGGCTTGCGAGTGCCATGGCAATTGTTCTTTTGCTTATCATATTTGCCGCGACGATCATGCAGAAACTGT
>JAGCCY010000091.1 GCA_017651385.1 Lachnospiraceae bacterium | reverse complement strand
GAATTGATAAACTGATATTTAAGCGATGAACTTCCGCAATTTATGACCAATACATTCATTGTCTTTCTCCTTAATTAATATGCTCTTCCCCAGTAGACCATCTTTTTAGCGGGCTTACCGCAACATACACAGGTGTCTGCGATATGCTCCTGATCAAATGGCATACAACGGCTTGTTACCGCAAGCTCTTCTTTAATCTTATCTTCGCACTCACGGTTTTCGCACCACATAGCTTTCACAAAGCCCGATTTTTCATCAAATGTCTTTTTGAATTCTTCCCAGGTCTTTGCTTCAAATGTCTGGCTGTCGCGGCGTGCACGTGCGGCATCAAGCATATCCTTCTGTATGGTGGGAATAAGCTCTTCGACCTTAGCAGCAAGATCTTTGATGGCACATTCAAACTTCTCACCGTTATCACGGCGTGCAATGATGGCTGTACCGTTTTCTATATCCTTGGGACCGATCTCGATCCTGATCGGAACACCTCTCATTTCACATTCCGCAAACTTCCATCCGGGACTCTTATCGGAATCGTCGACCTTGACTCTGAAGCCCTTTTCAAGAAGTTCCGCTCTTATCTCATATGCCTTGTCGAGAACACCGTCCGCATTCTGACGGATGGGGATGATCATAACCTGTGTGGGTGCCACAAGCGGAGGAAGCTTAAGACCCGAGTTGTCACCGTGCACCATTATGATCGCACCGATAAGACGGGTCGTGGTACCCCATGATGTCTGATGGGGATATTTAAGAGTATTGTCCTTATCCGTATACTGAATATCAAAAGCCTTTGCGAAACCGTCACCGAAATTGTGGCTTGTACCGGACTGAAGTGCCTTACCGTCATGCATAAGCGCTTCTATCGTATATGTAGCCTCGGCACCGGCAAATTTTTCTTTGTCGGTCTTTCTGCCCTTAACTACGGGCATTGCAAGTACCTGCTCACAGAAATCAGCATATACGTCAAGCATCTGTATCGTTCTTGCTTCGGCTTCTTCTGCCGTAGCATGGATGGTGTGACCTTCCTGCCACAAAAACTCTCTTGAACGCAAGAAAGGACGGGTTTCTTTTTCCCATCTGACTACCGAACACCACTGATTGTATAC
This sequence comes from Lachnospiraceae bacterium, assembly GCA_017651385.1. GTDB lineage: Bacteria > Bacillota > Clostridia > Lachnospirales > Lachnospiraceae > UBA1258. The sequence goes on along the minus strand of JAGCCY010000091.1, from coordinate 6,878 downwards.
CTTGGGAAGGTCTCTGTAGGAATGGACCTCGTTTTTATAGAAATCGCAGAAAAGTGTCTCGGATGTGGGTCGTACGCACATCTTCTCGGTAAGAGGCTGAAGTCCGCCCTGTGTCACCCATGCAACTTCGGGAGCAAAACCCTCAACATGATCTTTTTCTTTTTCAAGAAGGCTTTCGGGGATGAACATCGGAAGATACACATTTTCTACTCCCGTTTCTTTAAAGCGTGCATCCATCTGCTTTTGTATAAGCTCCCAGATAGCGTAACCTGCGGGCTTAAACACCATACAACCCTTAACGGAAGTATAGTCGCAAAGATCGGCCTTTTTTACCACGTCGGTGTACCACTGGGCAAAATCCTCTTCCATCGAGGTAATTGCCTCTACCATTTTCTTGTCTGCCATTTTGTCTCTCCTGAATCTTATTTTTTCTTGTTTTTACTTCTATGAATTTTAGTATTTCTCCCGCTTTTTGTCAACGACGCGCCTTTTTTGAGCACTCTCGCTATTGCGGCCCCTTCTAACCCCAGCACAAGGAAAAGAAAAGGGGTATTAGTGATCTGCTCGAAACTGAACATATTGTTTGCCGTATAAGAAATGATCGAAAGCGCAAATCCGATAATGTAAAGGTTTTCTTTTGCATACTTAAACGAAGTCTTTACACCCGAAACAAGCATGCCGATAAAAGCACAAAGCCCGAGTATCCCGTTATTAACAAGCAGTGATATCCACTCGTTATGAGCGTTTGTAAGTCTTGCTCCCCCGAATGCAAGATCAAGATCCGCTTTAAGCTCGGGATATTTTATAAGTTCGAAATAAAATGTATCGGGACCGCTTCCGATAAGCTTATGCCAGGGATTCATGCTCGCAAAGGTCCTTAAGCCGAAGAGCCATGTCTCTCCGCGACCGCTTCCCCAGCCTGCCTTAAACATAAAGACATCCTTTCCGCCTATTACGGGAAGCTTACCGCCCGAAAGTGTATTTATGATAATAAGAAGGACAAATAACGAAAAGACCGAAGGAACAAAGATAACATATACCTTTTTTATCTTTTTCATTATCTCTTCGGGAAACTCTTTGACCTTGTAAAAGAACACCGTATAAAAGATCAAAACAATAAGTAAGCTGATAAATGCCGGCTTTCCGTAGAAAAACTCTATAATTCCCGAAGCGCCCGTTCTTTTTCCTTTGAACAAAACATCCATAAGGCCTATAAGCGATGCCGGTATGAGCATAAAAATGATAAGCTCCGTAAAAGCCATAAGCCTTTCTTTTTGTGTAAACGAAAACCCGAGTAAGACCGCCATGGTCACAAACAAAGCAAAAATACCGCTGTCCGAGTTGTTGACAAATATCATATAAAAAGTGATGGCATTCACCAAAGAAAGAAGCACTTTGATCCAAAGCTTCTTTGCCCCCATATAAAGTCCCCAGCCAAGCGGCACGATCACGGATGTATAACCGCAGAACCAGTTGATGTTTCCAAGTGATGCTATAAATGCACCCTCACCGTAATCGTTATTCATATTTATCGGAGCGATCTTATATCTGTTTAAGATACCCCAAATCGAAACAAGCGTCACGGTCAGTAATATAGGGATATAAGCGAAATATGTATGACGCAAAAGCTTTGAAAGGATCAAATAGAACATTGCGAAAACAAGATAAGACACAAGACCCATATACCAGCCTCTTGTGCCCCATAGCGAACCCTCAATAAACCAATCCGTAAAATAACTTTCTCCTCCGGATTTAAACGAAGAACAAAAATGGGAAAGAACGGAAAGCAATATAAAAGAAAGCACAAATATATCCGTTTTGTAGGTTGCTTTGTAACAGGCGATCTCATCCTTAGAGTATCCCCCAAAACTCATCCTTACAAGCAAAAAAACTCCCATTGCGATAGCGATATATTTGGCCGTATACATTAAATACAGATACTTGTTGGAGGCTATAAGAGTATAACCGTCCTTATAATATAACGGCAAGCCTGTAAAATAAATAAGAAGAACGGCCCATGCAAGGATGTTCCCCACATGGTCCGTTACTTCTCCTATATTCTTTGGCTTTTGAAGTTTGATCTTTCCCGCCACTTTTATACCTCTAATAGATCTTTGAGTATTCACCGTTCAGGAGTGATAACATCTCTTCCTTGCTAAGAAGGTGATAATAATCATAGCCGTCCTCGAGCGAACCGCCGTCTCCCGTTGCATTCATTACATTTCTTTTATATACATCTTCGGAAACTTCCTTGCCGTTCCATTTGTATATATAAGTATAATTCCCGTATTCGTCGGGACCGCCGGGAGCGTCTTCATATTCACCCTCAGCCACCAGAGTGAATCTTGCGTTTTCAAGCTTGTAGATATAATCGTAATAATATCCCATGTGTCCGTCGCAGTTATCCAAAATCCCGCTTCCGGGAGAATATGTAAATCCGAGTCTCATGGTCTGAAGAACACCCATTTCATCGGAATAATTGCTGCATGACATTATCGTGGTGCCTGTTGCTTCGCAGTCACCGACTCTTATAAGCTCCGGAATGCCATCACTATCTATATTTATAAAATCGTATCCCAGCATATAATCGGGATCGTCTTTTATGGCATTGATATATTTCTCTTTGTATTCATTCGTATACTGTGCCATGCTCCTAAGTGTATTTAACACTTCTTCTGCGGAGCAATCGGAAAGATCCGACATCGCAAACTCGCTTGCTGAGTCATCAAGATAATAATATCCCCAGACATTGCACGTATAGACCTTAAAGACTTCAGAGTATGTATTGTCTTTTTCCTTATACCTTTCTTTTACCACCATATCGATCGTACAGTCTGCGTTAATATCTCCTAAAGCAATACTGTCTATGGAATCAAACTTTTTATTAAGCTTATTGGTGTAATTGAAATTAACGAACGTGAAGATCAACGAGTTGTCCGAAATAAGCTTGATGGTGATATCATCATCGTCTTTCATGGGCTCGTATACCATTATCTGCGCCGATCCGTAATAAGGTACCGTTAAGTCGTAACACCACTCTTTAATGATCCCTTCTTCATACAATGGCAGCGAAGAAACAAAAAGATAATTGTCGTCTTCCTGTTTTAAAACAACTTCTTTCGGAGTTATATAATAACCTGTCTCGTAGCCGTATTCGCATTCTTTATTGGGATAAACCTTTAATACGACTTTGTCACCGTCCCTATGACCTTCATAAACATCGTAAACGTACCAGTTGACATCTCCTCGGGCAAAGTAATAAGTCGGTCCTTCAGGATTGGAATAATCATAATCGGAGTACGCACCGTTAAGACCGTAAAAAAAGTAATCGAATTCGTAACCTGTCTTTTCCGTAAGGATCTCATCCATCCTTGCGTTAGTGATCTTAGCTAAGCCCGTATACATTTCATCCCATCCGGAAATGCGCAAAAATTTTTCACGATCTTCGTCGGTAACAGAAGCATCAAGATCTCCGTTATAGAAGACCTGCATAAGGTCACAATATCTTACATCCGAATAATCCGACAAAAGAAAACCGTAATTGTAACTTTGTTTGATATAATCATCGAAAAAGGCGATCTCTTCTTTACTGAGCGTTTCGTCCGGAAGATCGATCGGCGGTTCCGGTTCGGGTTCGGGCTCGGGCTCAACCTCGGAAACCGAAGCAACACTCTGACTTAAACTTGGCAAAGGCTCAATGTCGGGTACTTTTACACTTCCGCCGCAGGCCGTTAATACCAAAGCAAGAACAATAATGATAGAAACAAAAGATTTCCTAAGCATATTTATTCCTCCTCTTAAAAATCCCTCTAAAGATGATATTACCATCATTGGCCCAAAAACAAAACCACCCAAAAGGGTGGTTTTATCAATCAACGGTGAAATGTAATTCTTTGTGTGTGGCCGGATGTTTAAAGGACAGTTCAACCGCTCTTAACGAAACCGTATAGATATTGAGCATCGATGATACCCGCTTACTTTCTTCGGTCCCGTATTTCAGATCGCCTAAGATCGGCATTCCCGCATGAGAAAGCTGAAGCCTGATCTGATGATGTCTTCCGGTTTCAAGTTTTATCAAAAGTTCTGCCAGGGATTCGTCTTCGTTAAGCGTTTCATATGATAAAACAGCTTTCTTTGCGCCCTTTTCATCCAAAGACGCCACATGCGAAGTATTGGTCTTTGCATCCTTTACAAGATAATCGGTAAGCTTTTCTCCTCTTATAAAGTCTTTGGGCTTAAGTACTCTTGCCTTATATATCTTTAAAAAATCGTCCGAGCCCATTTCCTTTGAAAGCACTGCTGCCGCATCCTTGTTCTTTGCAAGTACCATGAGTCCCGATACCGGCTTATCAAGTCTGTGCACTACGTATATCTCGGCAGGTTCACCTTTTGATCTTCTTAATTTTTTGATCTCGCTTTCAACATCCTTTTCGCCCACGGATCTTGTCTGTACCGCAAGCCCTGCAGGCTTATCTATCACAAGGATGTCCTTATCTTCATATACTATATTCATTATATTTTAAATCGATATCCAACTCCCCATATGGTTTCAATGTATTGGGGATTAGATGAATCGAATTCGATTTTTTCACGGATCTTTTTAATGTGGACAGTTACGGTGGCAATATCGCCGATCGATTCCATATCCCAGATCTCTCTGAAAAGTTCGTCTTTTGTATATACGTGGTTAGGATTCTCCGCAAGGAAGGTTAAAAGATCGAACTCCTTGGTGGTAAACTGTTTCTCCTCTCCGTCCACCCAGACACGTCTTGCGGTCTTGTCTATTTTAAGACCCCTTATCTCGATGATCTTATTGTCGGGTTTTGAGTTTGTGTTGACTAAGCGCTCATATCTTGCAAGGTGTGCCTTAACACGTGCCACAAGCTCACTGGGGCTGAACGGCTTTGTCATGTAATCGTCGGCACCGAGGCCTAAGCCTCTTATCTTGTCTATATCATCCTTCTTGGCCGATACCATAAGGATCGGAACATTTTTCTTTTCCCTTATGGACTTGCATACTTCAAATCCGTCCTTACCCGGAAGCATAAGATCGAGCACGATAAGATCGTAATCTTCGTTTAATGCTTTTTTCTCGCCTTCATTGCCGTCGGATGCTATTTCTACCGTGAAATCGCTAAGTTCAAGATAATCTTTTTCAAGATCCGCGATAGCTTCTTCATCTTCAATAATAAGTATCTTACTCATCTTTATTGGCCTCCTCATACTTTCTTAATATAAAGTGCATACAGGTTCCTTCGCCCTCTTTGCTGGTCGCGAAGATATACCCGCCGTGGTCTTCCACGATCTTCTTAACGATCGAAAGCCCTATACCGCTTCCGCCTTTGCTCGAATTTCTGGAACTGTCCGTTCTGTAAAATCTCTCAAATATATTCGGAAGGTCTTTGGCCGCTATGCCCCGACCGTTATCCTCGATCTCAACCTTTATCGCATCGGCTTCATCAAGTATCCTTATGTCAATGATGCCTTTTTCTTTTTCCTTGTCCATGTACTTAACGGAATTGGAAATTATGTTGTTTATAACCCGCTTAAGCTGTTCGGGATCAGCTATGATACGTGTATCCGCAGGCACAAAGTTTGTATAATTAAGTTCTATGCCCTTTGACTCAAGCTCCACTCCGACCTCTTCTATACAATCGTTAAAGTAATCGGAAACGTTAAGCCGTAAGAAGGTGTACGGAATACGGTTTGTATCGATCTTTGAATATATCGTAAGCTCATTTATGAGCCTGTCCATATCATTGGCCTTGTTGTAGATGGTCTTAATGTATTTATCCATCTTCTCGGGCGAATCGGCAACACCGTCCATGATGCCTTCGACATATCCTTTTATCGCCGTAATGGGGGTTTTAAGGTCATGAGAGATATTTGTGATGAGCTCTTTGTTCTGCTCTTCGTTCTGTATCTTCTCATCGGCATTTTCCTTAAGCCTCAGCCTCATTTCTTCGTAGCTTTTGTAAAGATCTGAGATCTCGCCGTCGACGGATGTGGTATCAAGTGTGTAATCAAAGTTTCCGTCGGCTATCTGCTTAAGTCCTATACCCAGATCGTTGATCGGACTGAAAACGCTCTTTCCTATCCAAGCGGTAAGAAGGCTCGCTATCACAAACAGGATCACAAAGAAACATATCCATCCGGATATCATGATACTTTTCGGCATCAGATTTCCCACGTTATCGACACCGCCGGTCTGCCTTAACTTGATCATTATGCTGCTGACCACGATAAAACTTATGGAAAAAAGTATTATCGGCAATATCGCTATGGATGCAAACGTAATATAAAGCTTGGTCTTAAGTTTCATAAAACTCCCTTCCTTTCCGTATATTCTAACACATTTGTCCCATATATAAATAAATCAAAAGAAATATAAGTATTAAAAAAAAATAAACCCTTATCGCAATGATAAGGGTTTATATCAAAAATCGTGTTTGGTGGCCTCATACAAGGCTATGCTTGCCGCGATCGGAAGATTTAAACTGTCTATCCTGTCCGAATGCGGAATGATCACGCTTGTGCCTTCATTTAAAAACTCATCCGGAAGGCCTGTCGCCTCATTTCCGAAGATCAGAGAGAACGGAGCTTTAAATTCGGTCTCGGGAAGCTTCTTTTTGGCCTTAAGCATAAAAGGATAAGTCTCCCGCTCTCCCGCGGCCTTTTTATAATCCGTAAAAGAATCGAATTCCTCAACGTTCATCCTGAATATCGCGCCCATCGACGCGCGGATGGTCTTTGGATCGAACGGATCGACACAAGGCCTTATTATCGCAAGGTCTTCTATCTTAAAACCCGAGGCACTTCTCATTATGGTGCCCATGTTTCCCGCATGTGACGGAGTGTTGAGCACGACATGCGAGGCT
>JAGCCY010000090.1 GCA_017651385.1 Lachnospiraceae bacterium | reverse complement strand
TTGTGGCCGACTTTGTGGGCAATCCTTCGATCAACTTTGTGGAAGCAAAGGGCACTCAGAGAGAAGATTCCACGATAGAATTAAAACTTTTCGACGGCATGAGCGCTGAGTTTAAGCCCAATGACGGACTTGATCTTTCAAAATGGTTTGAGGACCGCGACATTTCGATAAAAGAAGAAGCGTTAAAGCGTGAAAGAATGCTGGCCGACAAGCACGAAGTCGAAAAGGGCAACAAGGACGAAGTATTCAAATATCATATAAGCAAGGTAGTCGAAGACGATTACATCCTCCGCAAGGAAGAGAAACTTGAGGACGGAGATTTTGTGCTCGGCATAAGACCCGAATGCATAAACCTGACCGAAAACGGAAGCGTTAACGGTACGATCTACGGTGCGATGCCTACGGGTATGGAGAGCACGATAAAGATCGCGGTCGGAAATTACCTTCTTACGGGCGTTATCTTCGGAAACAGCTTATATAAGATCGGCGAAGAAAAGAAATTCGACATAAAGGGTACGGATGTGCTCTTATTCGACAGAAAGTCCGGGAGATGCATCTCGGCGGGGTCGCTTAAGATAGGCTGAGAACTTCCTGATAATTCATCCTTAAAACGCAGCAGTAATATGACTGCTGCGTTTTTTAAATTAACGGTTTTTAACATACAGATATATTAATTTTTAAAAGGGTGTTGACCAAAAGATGATTTTATAGTAAAACGTTTTACAAAGGGAATTGTGTGTGGAGGTTACAATTTTGAAAATCTTAAAGACCAAAGGTGAGAATATCTCGCCCAATATGATAGGCCTTTTCTTTGAAGACATCAATTTTGCCGCTGACGGCGGATTGTATGCCGAACTTATTGAGAACAGATCGTTTGAAGCAAAAGAAGCATTCGGAAATCCCGGCAATTTTTATACTGTAGAGGATAACGGCTATGCATGGATGCCTGTAAGCAAAAGTGCCAATATGCCCACGCTTAAGTATGTAAGCGGAACGCCTCTTTCACCCGTTAACCCTCATTATTTAAGATTTACATCGCATGAGGAGGATCAGGGTTTTGCCAATAAGGCTTATGACGGTATCTGGTTAAAGAAGGGCGATACCGTAAATGTTTCTTTTTATGCAAAGGTCGTGGATTTTGACGGAGACATTACCGTAAGCATCAAGGAAAAGGGTAAGGTTATGTGCTCTTCGGAGCTTAACTTAAGGATACGTATACCTTTCCAGCCTTTTGCGGACGTAACGGTTCCGTCCGATGTGGACTGGGACGGAAAAAAGGCTGAGATCCAAAGGCTTAAGAAGATGCCCAAGGATAAAGTCGCATGTGCCTGCGAATGGGTAAGATACGAGACAAAGCTTACATTAAATGATGATGTAAAAGGCGGTATCTTTGTTATCGAGTTAAGTAATCCCGGCACCGTTGAGTTTGACCTTATCTCGGCTATTCCCGAAAATGCGGTTGCGGGTATATTCAGAAAAGATATATTTGATGCATTAAAAGCCATTAATCCGGGATTTATACGTTTCCCGGGCGGCTGTATCGTTGAAGGCATAAGTCTTGACAACCGTTACTATTGGAAGCAGACAGTTGGTCCTTTAAAGGACAGAAGATATATCCAGAATCTCTGGGCATTTGATGATAACAGAAGCAATCCGTCTCTTGACGCAAAGCGTGAAATAGATTCACATTACGGACAGTCGTACGGTATAGGATTTTATGAGTTCTTCTTACTGTGCGAACTATTAGGCGCAAAGCCTTTGCCCGTATTGAGCATCGGCGTTGCATGTCAGTTCAGATCGACAGAACTTACGGATCCCAATAGTGCCGAGTTTGATAAATATGTACAGGATGCGATCGATCTTATCGAATTTGCAAACGGCGACACATCCACATACTGGGGCGGTTTAAGAGCAAAGATGGGACATCCCGAAAGCTTCGGTCTTGATATGATTGCTGTCGGCAACGAACAGTGGGAGACCGACACCTTAAATCTTTACACAAGAAACGATGCATTCGAAAAAGCCATCCATAAAGCATATCCCGGATTTAAGATCGTGGGTTCCGCAGGTCCTGCGGTCGATATGCCCACAGGCGATCAGTCATGGGGATATTACAGAAACGGTCTAAAAGAGAATCCCGATTTTGTATATGCCGTAGACGAGCATTATTACAAGAGCCCCGAATGGATGTACAAAAACGTTACTCTTTACGATGATTATGACAGGAATATAGCCGTATTCGCGGGCGAGTATGCAACCCATACACAGAATCGCGGCAACAATATGGAAAGCGCTCTTGCCGAAGCCGCAATGATGACCGGTTTTGAAAAGAACGCCGGAGTCGTAAGGCTTGCATCTTATGCACCATTATTTAACCGTGTGGGACACAGCCAGTGGAAACCCGATATGATCTGGTTTGATGCGGATAAGGTATACTTAACGCCCAACTATCACGTACAGAAACTCTTTGCCAACAATCTCGGAAGCCATACGCTTACACTTGATGATGAGGCGATCGGGCTTCGTGAAAAGGGCATATATGTTTCCGTATCGGAAACAGAAGGCGGTGAGGTGATCCTTAAGGCCGTCAACACAAATAAAGAAGACTTTGAGCTTTCACTTTGTGATGAAAACGGAAACAGCCTTAACGGGAACGCAAAGCTCATAACCCTTATGAGTGCAGGACCCGAACCCGACAACATGCCGGAGCCTTCAAAGGTGGAAGAGAAGAGCGTATCCGTTGACGGAAGCGTATCGCTTCCCGCAATGACATTCAGTATATTGAGATTTTAACAAAAGATAAGAAACCGTGCGGCTTTACCGCATGGTTTTTTCATGCCCAAAATCAGGTTTCTTTTCAGCCGGGGGCTTACAAAAATGTGTATCTTAATGATGTAAAATTCTGAAATTTGTTGTTGTTATTTTTCATAAATATTAACAATCAAAAATGTGAATATTTAACTAAATTTATATAAATTGACAAATAATTATTGACGCCGCAAAACCGTAAGAGTAATATTTAGTAAAACGATTTATTAAATCGATTTAATAAAACGATTTACATAATTTGGTCACAATGTATCGAAAGGGTTACAAGGTATGACTAAGAAAAAGAAAAAATGGCGTTCTTTTCAGGAATTCCTGTATATTCTACCGTTTTTGGCGATAGTCCTGATCTTTGCATATTATCCTCTGTATGGATGGGTTTATGCATTCTTTGATTATAAACCGCCTCAGGCTCTTACTCCCGACAAGTTCGTGGGCCTTAAATGGTTCAAATACATGGTGGAGAACCCGGTAAAGGTTAAACAGCTCTTACAGGTACTTCGAAATACCTTTGCCATCAGCGGATT
>JAGCCY010000089.1 GCA_017651385.1 Lachnospiraceae bacterium | reverse complement strand
ATTATGCCCGAAATTTCAAAGGATATGACAATCGGTGAGATTTTAAGAAACGCACCCGAGATCGCTCCTGTTCTTATGCAGGCGGGAATGCATTGTCTGGGTTGCCCCGCTTCTCAGGCCGAAAGCCTCGAGGAAGCAGCAATGGTTCATGGTCTGGATGTAGATGAACTTATGGAGATGATCAAGGATTTTTATTCATAACCCGATTGAAAAAGAGCCGTTACGCGGCTCTTTTTTGATGCAAAAAAACACGGTCCGAAGACCGTGTCTTGATTTTGATTATCAGAACTGAGAAACAATCGAAAGAGCATCCTTGGGACAAATGGCTTCAAAATGTTCGTCGAGATATGCCTCGCCGAGATGCGACCCCTTTATGGGACCGCCGAATTCGGAAGCAAGATTGCAGGCTTTCACGAAATCTATCATATCCATTTTGTCACGCTTTAATATAAGAAGATAATTTCCCTGCTCGGTGTTTCTGTATAATTTACTCTCGTCGCTGTAAAATGCATTTAAACTTCTTGCTACTTTGGCAACATCGGCAATCGATTCAAAAGAGAATGCCATGCCTTCAAGCTTAATCTCTGTATTTGCAAGCTCCTGCGTCTTCTTTTCAAGAGCATCTTTAAATCTTGTAAAGAAATCGCTTATGCCTGTTTCGTCTTCATCGTCTTCCTCCGAATCGTTATCCGGAGAATCGTCATCATAGTCTTCATCCATTCCCTGGGCAAATTTTGAAAATCTTGCATCAAGTTCGTCGGGGTCTTCGACTTTTGTAATGATAAGTACAATACATTCGGAATTCATCGGAATGGCTTCGATCATCAAAGGGATGTTGTCCGCTTCGAATCCGTATTCGAAATTAGCCATTTCCATCATATCACGGAAGAGAGCCTTAGCCTTTTTGGTACCGTAGGCGAGCTCGCTTATTTTAAGCTTTCTGGAGGCCAGATCCTCACGCGTGAGAGTGCAACGTATCTGATAATCGTTAACTTTTTCAATCTTCATGAAGGTCCTCCTTTCGATACTTAATTCTACTGTAAATATATATTCAATGTTCCTTATAGTCAAGTTATCGGCATACTAATTTATAAAAATATAAGAAGTTAAAATATTTAATAAAGTTTATGAAAAGTTCACAATTTTACCCCTTGCCAAAAGAACGATTTTTGTGTATTATCACCATACATACGAAGCCCGTCAATCTGTATCCGAAAGGAGAGATGGGGGTAAATTTTTAGTAAAGTCTGATATTCTTTCAGTTCTTTATTCTATAATTCTAAGATTATATCCGGACAGCACAACAATTGTTTTGTCGATGCATTAACGATAATCCGGAGATCACTGTTTAATTCAAACATTTTAATTCAATTTTTTGTATTATCCGTATCGCAGGTAAGTGTAAATTTGTGATGACGGAATAAAGGTTTGATACGGACGGGCCTTCGTATATGCAATGTTACCTCTTTTATTATCACGGTAATAAGCATGCGCATCTTGTTTTGATGCGGAAAGGAGGTGCTCTTTAAAATGAGTAAAGTCGATTCCTTCGTCCTTAAGCTTGATAAGCTTAAAGAAGCGGGGGTAAAGCTTCTTATTAATTATATGCCCGCAACGCCTGTGCAGATCGCACACAAGGCGGACATCCTAAAGAAGCGGTACCGCCCGGAATTTTACTATTCGGACGACGGGAAAATTTCCGAACTTAATTATATCTGTCCGGCTTAACGATACATTAATGGAGCGGGGGCGCGTGGTGTGCTTTTCTTACGGAATAATTAAGATGACGCGGAAATATTTATTTGTTATAATACCTAATTGATAATGATGTGCCGGGTCTGTGAAGTCGGGCCCGGCGCATAATAATGTCGGAGGTTAGGGATGAAAAAGGTAATTCCTGTTGTTATAGCAGTTATTTTGATCATAGTTGTGGTGGGCGTGAGCTTCGGAAAGACCCTGTACGAGAAATATTCATACGGACAGGATAAAGCCGATCTGAACGAATACTTTGAGATATTCGGGAATGATGATGTTCCGATCATCATGCAGAATGAGAGGATCCCCCACTCAGCAAGACTGATAAACGGTGTTTATTACTTTGATCAGGATACGGTTGAAGAATACTTTACCGAAAGATTCTATGTGGACACAAATGAGGAGCTGCTTCTTTATACTACTCCCGATACGACTCTTGAGGCAAAACTTGAGTCCGGCGAGGTTACGGATATCAATACGGGAGAGACCGAAAAGTATCCGTACGCTGTTTCCGTATATAAGAATGATACACTTTATATAGCGGTTGAGTATCTGACCCGGTTTGCCGATTTTTCATATGAAACCTTTGAAGACCCCAACAGAATGCAGGTATATACTGAGTGGGGCGAAAGGACCACTGCCGTTATCAAAAGCGATACTCAGGTAAGATGGCGCGGCGGTGTTAAGAGCGAAATACTGACCGAAGTCAAAGAAGGCGATGTCGTGACAGTGATCGAGCCCATGGATGACTGGACAAAAGTAAAGACTTCGGATTGTTTTATAGGATATGTGGAAAACTTCAGATTAAAAGATGAAAAGACCGTTACGGATACTCCGGTAAAGTCGGCTGTAAAAGAAGATTTCACATATCTCACAAGAGATCACAAGATCAATCTTACATGGCACAATATAGAATATGCTCAGGACGGTGCTGATCTAAGGGCGGCCCTTGCTCCGGTAAAAGCGTTAAATGTTGTTTCGCCCACATGGTGCTGGCTTACAGACAATGAAGGCAATTTCTCAAGTGTCGCAAATGCCAATTACAGCGATACCGCTCATGATATGGGACTTGAGGTCTGGGCACTCGTATCGGATTTTCATTCCGGAACGGATGTTGATACTTACGAACTTCTTTCCTATACAAGTAAAAGGCGTGCGCTTGTAACAAATCTTGTCAATCATATGCTTGAATACAGAGCTGACGGTATCAATGTCGACTTTGAAAGAATAAATTCCGCATGTGCACCTCACTATGTGCAGTTCATAAGAGAGCTTGCGGTTGCATGTCATGCCAATAACCTTGTTCTTTCCGTGGATAATTTTGTGCCCACGGAATATACGGCTCATTATAACAGACATGAGCAGGCGGAGTTTGCGGATTATATAATAATAATGGGATATGACGAGCATTATCAGGGCTCTGCCGAGGCAGGTTCGGTATCATCGATCCCCTGGATGCAAAAGGGAATCGAAGACACGATAAAGTATTGCCCCAAGGAAAAAGTCATAAACGCCATACCGTTCTATACACGTGTCTGGATGACCGAAGGCGGAGAAGTTACAAGCGAAGCCGTTACAATGGCGGTAGCCAATGATTTCTTAAGCCGTAACGCCATAGAGACAAAGTGGAACGAGGATACGTATCAGAACTACGGAGAAGCAACCATCGGCGGTGTCTATTATCAGGTATGGATGGAAGATGCCGATTCCGTAAAGGTACGTTTAAATGTTATGGATCAGGCTCAGATAGCAGGTGTCGCTTCCTGGAAGCTTGGTCAGGAGACACCCGATATATGGGATCTTATCGAAGATTACATGAATTAAAGATCTTCTTAAGGGAGGCTTATTAAGTCTCCCTTTTTTATCGCTCATATCGTGAGTTTGTGTTATACTGTTTATAAGTATGGAGTTTTATAAGATGGAAACGAAAATTGTTGCCATAGATGAGAATAATATAGATCTAAATGTTATAAACGAAGCCGGCAGTATAATTAAAAACGGAGGACTTGTTGCTTTTCCGACGGAGACCGTATACGGGCTTGGCGGAGATGCATTAAATAAAGAATCTTCAAAGAAAATATATGACGCAAAGGGAAGACCGTCGGACAACCCCCTTATCGTACACATTGCGGATTTAAAGGATCTTGAGCATATTGTTTCGGAAATACCGGAAACGGCTGTAAAGCTTGCGGATGCCTTCTGGCCGGGCCCGCTTACAATGATATTCAAGAAGTCACCGACAGTTCCCAAAGAAACCACAGGCGGTCTTGATACGGTAGCTGTAAGAATGCCTTCCGATAAGATCGCTGCGGCATTTATAAAAGCGTCGGGCGGATATGTGGCCGCTCCCAGCGCGAATCTTTCGGGCAGGCCGAGTCCAACTCTTGCAAAGTACGTGATAGAAGATATGGACGGCCGCGTAGATATGATAATAGACGGCGGGGCTTCGTTCGTCGGCCTTGAATCCACAATAGTGGATCTTACTGAAGATACGCCTGTTATCCTTCGCCCCGGATACATAACAAAAGAGATGCTTGAAAATGCTCTTCTGACGAAAGTGTCATACGATAAGGCGATAATAGATTCGGACAGTAAAACCCCTCCGAAAGCGCCCGGGATGAAATACAGACATTACGCTCCGAAGGCGGATCTTACAATAGTTGAAGGTGACAATACAAAAGTCATCGAAAAGATCAACATGCTCGGACGGGAACAGCTTGATGCGGGGAAAAAAGTCGGCGTCATAGCTACGGAAGAGACAAAAGATAAATACGACAAAAACTTCGTTGTAAAGAGTACGGGTTCCGGTGAAGACGAGGCCAATGCGGCTCATTTTCTCTTTAAGATATTAAGAGAGTTCGATGATGAAGAAACAGATGTGATTTTTTCAGAGTCGTTTGACGGAGAGGGAGTCGCCTGCGCCACGATGAACAGGCTTGTCAAAGCCGCGGGACATCATATTTTAAATGTATAGATTCTTTTTATAAGGAGGGTTAATAGAATGATAGCGATAGGAAGCGATCACGGCGGATACGATCTTAAAGTAACCGTGATGAAGCACCTCGATGAACTGGGGGTAGAGTACAAGGATATGGGCTGCCACGACAAATCGTCGGTGGATTATCCCGTATACGGCAAGGCTGTTGCAAAAGCTGTTCAATCCGGAGAATGCGATAAAGGAATCGTGATCTGCACGACCGGAATAGGCATATCGATCGTTGCCAATAAGTTTAAGGGCATAAGATGTGCTTTATGTGCGGACGTGACTACAGCAAGCCTTACAAGACTTCACAATGACGCAAACGTTCTTGCGATGGGAGGCGGGATCATCGGTCCCAATCTTGCTGTTAATATAGTAGATACTTTTTTAAACACAGAGTTTTCCGGCGAAGAAAAGCATTGTCGTCGAATAAGCCAGATAGAAGAATAAAATAAAAACAAAAAGGAGAAGGAAATGGCTAAGGTAATTATTATGGATCATCCGCTGATCCAGCACAAGATCGGTTATATCAGAAGAAAGGACACCGGAACCAAGGATTTCAGACAGACCATATCGGAGATAGCTCAGCTTATCTGCTATGAGGCTACAAGAGATCTTGAACTTTCCGATGTTGAGATCGAGACACCTATCTGTAAGACAACCGTTAAAGAACTTAAAGGTAAGAAGATGGCCATTATACCGATTCTTCGTGCGGGCCTTGGTATGGTAGACGGCATGCTTTCACTCATTCCGGCAGCAAAAGTCGGTCATATCGGACTTTACAGAGACCCCGAAACACATGAACCGGTTGAATATTATTGCAAACTTCCCGCAGACTGCAATGAAAGAGAAGTATTTGTGGTCGATCCCATGCTCGCAACAGGCGGATCTTCGGTAGCAGCAATTCAGATGCTTAAGGACAAGGGATGCAGAAAGATCCACTTTATGTGTATCATCGCAGCTCCGGAAGGTATCAAGAAGATGCAGGAAGCTCATCCCGATGTTGACATGTACGTAGGCGCTCTTGACGATCATCTCAATGAAAACGCTTATATCGTTCCCGGTCTTGGCGATGCCGGCGACAGGATATTTGGCACAAAATAACAACTGATCTTAAATTACGGGGATTACAAAATGAAAAGAAAAGACTATATATCATGGGATGAATATTTCATGGGCGTATCTGTTCTTTCCGGCATGCGTTCAAAAGATCCCAACACTCAGGTCGGAGCCTGCATAGTCAGTTCCGACAATAAGATTCTTTCAATGGGTTACAACGGCTTTCCGAATAACTGCTCAGATGATGAGTTTCCGTGGGAACGTGAAGGAGATACACTTGATACAAAGTATCCTTTTGTTACTCACAGCGAGTTGAACGCGATACTTAATTACCGCGGCGGCAGTCTTGAAGGAGCCAAGATATATGTTTCTTTGTTCCCCTGCAACGAATGTGCAAAAGCGATCATCCAGGCAGGGATAAAGACTATCGTATATGACAGCGATAAATACGCTGATACGCCATCCACAAAGGCATCCAAGATGATGCTTGATGCAGCCGGCGTCAAATATTACAAATATGAGCGCACCGGCAGAAAAATTGAGATGGACTTATAAACAATATTAGGAGAAAACCGGGTGAAATCAAAATTCCGCCTAATCCTGACTTTTATTGTGATAGCGGCCGTTTGTCTCAATGCCGCGCCTTATATGGCGCAGGCTTCTCCTGAAGAGACAAAGGAAAAGATAGAGGCCGCGGAAAAAGAAAAGCAGGAGACAGAACAGCGGATCGAAGATACGAACGAGGATCTCGATGCAGCAAATGCCAAGCAATTAAGCCTAAAACAGGACTTAAATGCATTGAATTCGGATCTCGAGACCATCAGTGCGCATCTTGACGATCTTGAAAACCAAATATCGGTAAAAGAACAAGAGATATCCGATACGCAGGCAGAACTTGAAACTGCAAGGGAAACCGAGAAGACTCAATATGAAGCCATGATGAAGCGTATCAAGTTCATGTATGAGGACAGCGAAACTCTGTATCTCGAGATCCTTTTCCAGGCAAGGAATTTTTCCGAACTGATAACACTGAGCAATTATGTTGACAGTCTTGCATCTTACGACAAGATGAAATATGAAGAGTATCAGCAGCTCAGGATTGGGATCGAAGAACTCGAAGCCAGACTTCAAAGTGAAAGAGTTGATCTTGAAGTACTCAAAGAAGAAGCTACGCTTGAAAAAGCCAATCTCATGGCCGTGATCGAGAATACTTCCACCAAGGTGTCGCAATACGGCGATATGATCGACGAGTACGAAAGAATGATAGCCGAAGAGGAAGCGCTTCTTGCGAAGCAGAAAGAAGATATAGCGGCGTTAAAGAAGCAGTACGAAGAAGAGTTGAGATTATCGAGACTGTCTGCCAACTCTGTATGGAGAGATATCTCGGAAGTATCGTTTGATGACGGTGACAGATACCTTTTGGCTAACCTGATCTATTGTGAAGCCGGCGGTGAGCCGTATGAAGGACAGGTTGCGGTTGGTTCAGTCGTGATCAACAGGGTATTGAGCCCTGTGTATCCACAAACTGTATCGGGTGTTATCTATCAGAGGTCACAATTTTCACCTGTTGGAAGCGGAAGGCTTGCATACGCTCTTTCCGTCAACAAAGCCACTCAGAGCTGTTACAATGCAGCCGATGAAGCGATGAGCGGCTTCTCGAATGTAGGCAGCTGCGTATACTTCAGAACACCGATCGAGGGCCTTTCAGGTATACAGATCGGCCATCATATCTTCTATTAGAGGATAAAAATCATAGAAATGACATGATGACGGAAAACTTGCATGTTAAT
>JAGCCY010000088.1 GCA_017651385.1 Lachnospiraceae bacterium | reverse complement strand
CGCTTAAGCATTGAAGAGATCTCGGAAACACGGTACTTGTTGTTGAGCACGATGAAGAAACCATGCGGGAGGCCGACCATATCATAGCTATCGGTCCGGGTGCGGGCGTTCACGGCGGTGAACTGGTGGCTCAGGGAAGCGTTGAAGATATCATCAAAGAAAAGACATCCATTACGGGGCAGTATCTTTCCGGCAAGCTTTCGATCCCGGTACCCGACAAGCGTAAAAAACCGACGGGCTGGCTTACGGTCAAGGGCGCACGTGCCAATAACTTAAAAAACATCACGGTTAAGTTTCCGCACGGAGTCCTTACATGTGTGACAGGTGTTTCTGGCTCGGGAAAATCTTCGCTTACAAACGAGATTGTCAATAAATATCTTTCAAAGGTGTTAAACCGTGCACATACCATTCCGGGCGAGTTCGATTCAATGGAAGGGATTGAGCAGCTTGATAAGATAATAGATATTGACCAGTCTCCCATAGGAAGGACGCCACGTTCAAATCCCGCTACATATACGGGAGTATTCGATGATATAAGAGACCTTTTTGCACAGACCCGCGAGGCAAAAGAACGCGGTTATCAGAAGGGAAGATTTTCTTTTAACGTTAAGGGCGGACGATGCGAAGCCTGCCAGGGTGACGGTATAGTAAAGATAGAAATGCACTTCCTTCCCGATGTATATGTACCGTGTGAGGTCTGCGGCGGAAAGCGTTACAATCGTGAGACCCTTGAATGTCTTTACAAAGGGAAGTCCATATTTGAAGTTCTCGACATGACGGTAGATGAGGCTGTTGATTTCTTTGAAAATGTTCCGAGGATAAGAGATAAGATCACAACACTTAAAGAAGTGGGACTGGGTTATATAAAACTCGGTCAGCCTTCCACGGAACTTTCGGGCGGTGAAGCTCAGAGAGTCAAGCTTGCCACCGAGCTTTCAAGACGAAGCACCGGAAAGACCATATATATCATGGACGAGCCTACCACAGGTCTTCATTTTGCCGATGTCCACAAACTTACGGATATACTTAAACGGCTTGTCGAAGGAGGCAATACGGTCATAGTGATAGAGCATAATCTGGATGTCATAAAGACAGCGGATTACATTATCGATATGGGACCCGAAGGAGGAGATGATGGCGGTACGGTCATTGCCCAGGGGACACCGGAAAAAGTGGCAAAAGAAGAAAAGTCGTTTACGGGTCAGTTTTTAAAGAAGATCCTTAAATAGGCTATGAATAAAATAAATCCCGGCAGTGATTAAAACTGCCGGGATCATTTTTTATCCTGCCGCTTATTTGTGAGGTTTACCGGCTTTGATCCTCTTTTTGATGATATTGAAGGTTTCGTCGCTTATATCATGTTCTATCTTGCATGCGTCATCGATCGCGGTCTGCTCGCTTACACCAAGATCTATAAGGAGTTTTGAAAGCACCTGATGTCTTTCATATATTTTGTTTGCGATCTCAAGTCCCGCTTTTGTAAGAGTGATATAACCGTCTTTATCGACATTGATATAGTTTTCGGATTTTAATTTGCCGACAGCCCTGCTCACCGAAGGCTTTGAAAAATTTCTGTAATCGGCGATGTCTATTGAACGGACATTTGCCTTTTTCTCAGATAAGACCAGTATTGTTTCAAGATACATTTCTCCGGATTCCTGCATGATTGTCCTCCCGATATATTTGTAAAAACGATATAAATTAAATACGATCGATCATATCTGTTACTTTATCACATCGGGTTCATAAAATCCAGTAATTATAAGCGGTCTGAGCGCCGAAAGCGATTAAATGTTTATAAAAAAACAGTGAAAGAAAAATGCATTATCGCCTAGTTTTACGATTTCACCCTAAAGTTTGACGACAAAATGCCGATATAAAGATTAAGGCAGATTGTCTGTTTATTAAATTACTCCAAATTTTTCATTTCCCTATTTGCTTTGAAGAGCAATTCGGTTATAATTTATTTCGGTATGTGAAGATATTTGACCAAAGAAAGGGATTTGAAAGATATGCAGTATTCAGATATTGGAATCGATCTCGGAACGGCGAGCGTTCTTGTATATATACGTGGTAAAGGCGTAGTACTTAAGGAGCCCTCGGTTGTAGCGTTCCACAGAGATACAAATAAAATTATGGCTATTGGCGAGGATGCCAGGCTTATGCTGGGAAGGACCCCGGGTACGATAACGGCGTTAAGACCGTTGCGTCATGGGGTTATTTCTGATTATACGGTTACCGAGAAAATGATGAAGTATTTCATCCAGAAGGCGATCGGTCATCGTACATACAGAAAACCCAGAATTGCGGTATGTGTACCAAGCGGTGTTACCGAAGTTGAAAAGAAGGCGGTTGAGGATGCAACCTATCAGGCAGGAGCAAGAGAGGTAATCATCATCGAAGAGCCTTTGGCAGCTGCTATCGGCGCAGGTATTGATATTTCGAAACCCTGCGGAAATATGATAGTCGATATCGGCGGCGGTACCACAGACGTTGCAGTTATATCATGCGGATCTCCCGTTGCGAGCAACTCGATAAAGGTTGCCGGAGATGATTTTGATGCGGCAATCCAAAGATATATGAAGATCAAACACAATCTTCTTATCGGTGACAGGACCGCAGAAGATATTAAGATCAAGATTGGAACGGCTTTCAAAAAGCCTGAAGTTGAATACATGGATGTAAAGGGCCGTAACCTTATAAACGGTCATCCCGATACGATAAAGGTTTCTTCGACCGAGACACTCGATGCGCTTGAAGATCCCTGCAATGCTATCCTGGATGCCATTCAGAAGGTTCTTGAGCAGACACCTCCCGAACTTTCCGCAGATATAGCGGACAGAGGTATCGTGCTTACCGGCGGCGGAAGTTTATTAAACGGTCTTGAGGAACTTATTTCCGATAAGATGGGCATCAACACCGTTACTGCGGAAGACCCGATGACGGCGGTTGCGATCGGAACCGGAAAGTGTGTTGAATTCCACGCAAGCTTCAGACCCGAATATTAATAATATAAAGGAGCAGCCATGGTCAAAGGATTATACACAGCATATACAGGAATGATAAACGAACAGCATCGTATGGATACGCTGACAAATAATCTGGCCAATTCGACCACCATCGGATATAAAAAGGAAGGCGCCACAAGCCAGTCTTTTGATACGCTCCTTGCATATAAGCTTAAAGACATATCCGATGCGCCCAATATTCCGAGGCGCATAGGTATGAACAACCCGGGTGTTAAGATCGGTGAGAATTACACCGATTATTCCCAGGGCTCATTTAAAATAACCGACAATACTTATGATCTTGCATTGTCGGGAGACGGTTTTTTTACCATTGAATTTACCAATAAGTCGGGGGAAACCTCTACAATGTATACACGAGACGGTTCTTTTGCCGTTGATGAAGAAGGTTATCTGCTTACTGCAAACGGTGACTTTGTAGTCGGTTCGAACGGTCATATCAAAGTCGATCCCACAAAGGGAGCTTCGATCGATTCGATGGGACGGATAATGCAGGACGGAAGGCTCGTGGATACGATAAAACTTACCGACTTTGAGGATTACAATTATCTGGAGAAATACGGAGAAAATCTCTTAAAACCTGTAGAAGGAGCTACATTCAGAGATGCTAACGCAAAGGTTTATTCGGGATATCTTGAGATGTCCAACGTTAACATCGTAACTGAAATGGTTGATTTAATTGCAATTACGCGTCAATACGAAGCGAACCAGAAGGTTATCAGATCAATTGACGAGACACTTGAAATTGCAGCTACCCAGATCGGCAGACTGGGATAAGGTTTAAAGGGAGGAATTAACAATGGTAAGAAGTCTTTGGACAGCGGCAACAGGCATGCGTGCCGAACAGACAAACGTAGATACTATCGCTCACAATCTTGCTAACGTCAATACAACGGGTTACAAGACAGAAGTCAATCAGTTTAAATCTCTTTTATATCAGACGATCCAGACCAAAACAACAAGTGCAAACGGCGAGAATAAGCCGGTCGGCGCACAGGTTGGTTTAGGTGTCAGAAACGCAGCGATCACTTCCATTTTTACAGACGGTGCACTTCTTGCATCGGAAAGCGACACAGCTTTTGCATTATCGGGCAGAGGCTTCTTTGCTGTTCGCGGTGAGGACGGAAATACTTATTATACCCGTAACGGTAATTTCAACTGGGCACTTAATGCACAGGGCGGGATCATGATGACCACGAGCGACGGTCTCCCGGTTCTTGATACGAACGGGCAGCCCATTTCGTTTTCGAATGAATATGTTGCAAGTAAGATAACAGTTACCGGAGACGGTACATTCTGTTATCCCGATGAAGCCAATAACCCTAAGTCTCTTGGTATAACATTCGGTGTATATCAGTTCAACAATCCCGCAGGACTTGAGAAGTCGGATTCGGGACTCTTTACACAGAGTGCCGCGAGCGGTGCGCCGATGAATGAAAGTACCAACAATACACTTGAAAAGACTAAGGTTTCACAGGGATATATAGAAGGATCCAATGTTCAGGTTGTTGATGAAATGGTCAACCTGATCACGGCTCAAAGAGCTTACGAGTTAAACGCAAAAGCGATCACCGCATCCGATGAAATGTTACAGCAGGCGAATAACTTAAGATAAGCGGAGAGGATAATCCATGGATATTTCTTCAATGTTAAATTCATATACCGATTATGTTTCCAATGCGGCTAACGAAGCAAAAACCGCTTCATCGGTCAACACTTCCAGGGATTACGCGAAGGCCACCGATGAAGAACTCATGGATGCCTGCAAGAAGTTTGAAGCGTATTTTCTTGAACAGTGCATGAAGGAAATGTGGAAGACCGTTGGTACGGAGAAGAGTGAGTCGGCAGCGATGAACACGCTTAAAGATTATTATAAAGATAATCTGATATCCGAGTTTGCGACAAAGTCAACAGAGACCAACAGTTTGGGACTTGCTCAGATGCTGTATGAGCAGATGAAAAGAAACTACGATATCTGATCTTACATAGTTATCAGGGCCGCCTCGGGCGATTCGCTCCCCGGGGTGGCTTTTTTACTTTATAGGCAATTTCGGAGAAATTACCTATAAAGTAAAAAGCTCCGCAAAGATGCGCACTCGCGCGAACGGAACATATTGCCTGCGGCAAACGCGCTCGGCGGGAGCGTATCGCAAGAGATACGTTTTTTAATCATTAAAGAGGTGTTATGGATATATTAAAGGGTTATATCAGTGAAATTACATATAAAAGCCCGGACAGCGGTTACAGGGTGTGCCGGTTTATGACGGACGACGATGAGGAGACGATAGTCGGGACCATGCCTACGATCGATGAGGGCGAAATGCTTGAACTAAGCGGAGAATGGACCATTCATCCGATTTACGGGAAGCAGTTCAAAGTTACGACATATACTGCGATAGAACCGGAAGACGAGGAGGCGATAATCCGATATCTGGGTTCGGGTCTTATACGGGGAGTCGGTCCTACACTTGCAAAACGTATTGTGGCTGAGTTTGGACGGGAATCATTTAAGGTGATCGAAGAGCAGCCCGAACGCCTTGCAAGGATCAAAGGGATAACAATGCGTAAGGCACAGGAAATAGGCGTCCTTATGCACGAAAAGCGCGGGTATCGGGAAGCAATGATGTTTCTTCAGAAATACGGGATAGGAAACAATCTGGCCATCAAGATCTACTCCGTTTATCACGACAGGATCTATTCGAT
>JAGCCY010000087.1 GCA_017651385.1 Lachnospiraceae bacterium | reverse complement strand
TGAAAATCTTTCCGGCAGTTTAAGCGCTTACGAGAAATATTATGAGATCTTAATGCCTTTTGACGACAGGGAAAAAGAAGAAGTAAGCGAAGGCGTTTCAGAGTACGAACCGCTTGTGCTTCTTTCAAGGATAAAAGAACTGCTTGAAGATTTTGAAGACGAAGAGGCTTTAAAGAAGATCGAAGAACTCGGGAAGTGTTCTTTTACCGGCGTTCTTAAAGAAAAATACGAAAACCTTTATGAGGCTGCGGACAGAGTTGACTATTACGGAGCAATAGATGCTGCGGGTTCACTTGCCTCAGAGATCATGGAAAAACTACATTAATCTGTTGAAAGGACGGTTAGGCAATGAATTTTCTCGAGGAAAGAATCGTAAAAGACGGAGTTGTAAAAGAAGGAAACGTATTAAAAGTTGACAGTTTTTTGAATCATCAGATGGATGTTTCTCTTTTTGATGAGATGGGAAAAGAGTTTGCAAAGCGTTTTGCCGGCAAGAACATCAACAAGATACTTACGATCGAAGCTTCGGGCATAGGCATTGCGAGTGTTGTTGCACTTCACTTTCCGGGAGCGCCTGTCGTATTTGCAAAAAAATCGCAGAGTATAAATATCGACGGTGATCTGTATACTGCCGAGGTGGAATCTTTTACGCACAAAAACATAAGTCACGTTATCGTATCAAGAAAATATTTAAGTCCCGAAGATCATCTTCTTATAATCGATGACTTTCTGGCAAACGGCTGCGCGCTTCAGGGACTTATCCAGATCGCCAATCAGGCCGGCGCAAGTGTCGAAGGTATCGGTATAGCGATCGAAAAGGGCTTTCAGCCCGGCGGCAGGATGATCAGAAATATGGGCTATCAGCTTGAATCGCTTGCGATCGTTGAGAGTATGGATGCCGCAAGCGGGACCATAGAGTTTCGTAAGCAGTCATAACGGCAATTGACAATTTAGGACAAAAAACAAAATAAAAATAATCGAAAAATATCGAATTCACACATTGTATTTTGAAAATCAATGAGATACAGTATTTACTGTAGTTGATTTTAATAAACTAATCATGATGATTATGGAGGAGACAAAATGAAAAAGTTAACAGCACTACTTTTAAGTTTGGTCATGGCCGTTTCTCTTTGCGCTTGTGGCGGTGCAGAGAAGGCCGAAGGTTCCTCTAAGGTGAAGGCAGGATTTATCTTCCTTCATGATGAGAACTCCACTTATGACTTAAACTTCATCAACGCAGCAAAGGAAGCATGTGATGCTTTGGGCGTTGAATATCTTATGAAGACAAACATTCCCGAAGGTCAGGAATGCTATGACACAGCTTGTGAACTTGTTGATGCAGGTTGCAACATTATCTTTGCAGACTCTTTCGGTCATGAAGATTTCATGATCGAGGCAGCTAAGGAAAACCCGAATGTTCAGTTCTGCCATGCTACAGGTACAAAGGCTCATACAGAAGGTCTTTCCAATTACCACAATGCCTTCGCCTCAATTTACGAAGGCCGTTACCTTGCAGGTATCGCAGCAGGTATGAAGCTTAACGAGATGATCGATGCAGGCACTATTACAGCAGATCAGACGAAGATCGGTTATATCGGAGCTTATACATATGCAGAAGTTATTTCCGGTTACACCTCATTCTTCTTAGGCGCCCGTTCC
This sequence comes from Lachnospiraceae bacterium, assembly GCA_017651385.1. Classification (GTDB taxonomy): domain Bacteria; phylum Bacillota; class Clostridia; order Lachnospirales; family Lachnospiraceae; genus UBA1258. The sequence goes on along the minus strand of JAGCCY010000087.1, from coordinate 6,393 downwards.
GTTTGCCCTTCGGCTACAATGGAAGTTACCTTTACAGGTTCATGGTATGATGAGACCGCTGAAAAGGAAGGCGCTAATACACTTATCAATGACGGTTGTGTACTTATCAGCCAGCATGCTGACTCCATGGGTGCTCCTACCGCATGTGAGACCGCAGGTGTTCCCAACGTTTCTTACAACGGTTCTACCGCAAGCGTTGCTCCCAATACCTTTATCGTATCTTCTAGAATCAACTGGACTCCTTACTTCAAGTTTGCAATTGAGTCCGTAAGAGACGGCAAGGCTATTCCCGCTGATTACACCGGTACGATCGCTACAGGTTCCGTTGTTCTTACAGATCTCGGTTCTGCTGCGGCAGCAGGTACTCAGGAAGCGATCGATAAGGCTAAGGCTGATCTTCAGTCCGGTTCACTTCATGTATTTGATACAGCAACCTTTACTGTAGGCGGCGCTAAGCTTGATTCTTACAAGGCTGATGTTGATACCGATGCAGCGTACGAAGGCGATCACGAAGTTATCGTTAACGGTTTCTTCAACGAATCCGGCGACGGCTTCCGTTCCGCTCCTTACTTCGATGTACAGATCGACGGCATCACACTTCTTGATACCGCATTCTAATATTTTCAAAAGGAATTTAAAAAGGCTGTCGCTTTTGCGACAGCCTTTTTTTGATCCTATTTTTTTATCTTATGGATGATCTTATCCGCAAGGCCGGTAAGATTTTTTGAAAGTGTGATGAGCGGTTTATTGATCAAGGCGGAGAAGACGACGGTTATTACAAGGCAGATAACAAACACGATAAGAAAGTTTATGTAATAAGGTTCGATGACTATCTTATCAAAAAGCCATCCTCCGATCCTTTTTTGTATCACAACATGAGTTAAGAAGATGCTCATACTGATGCTTCCGATATATGCCAAAGGCTTAAATGACATCAGTTTCTTTACGGGCTTACAATAGTTTACCGACAATATTCCGAACATTGCCACAAGGCCCATCTGCATAAATTTCCATTTGCTTTCTTCTGCCGGAAGAGTTACATACAAAAGAATTGTTGCTATATATAACAGCCATTTGTATTTTAGATCCTCAAAGTTTCGTATAACGATATAGACGATATTTCCGAGCACACACACAAGTACCCACACATCCGCAAGTGCTATATACATGGCAATGAGTTCGATTATCACCGTTCTTGCATCGGACCTGTATGCACCGTTAATATATGAAAGAACGGAAGCCGCAAAGAAATATCTTATACACCAGAAGGTAGGATAGATCAGATCGTTTAAAAGAAAACTGTCTGAAATTACCTGTAAAACAGCCCTAGCGCTTATACCGTTTTTTGGAATATTAAGGGCCACGATCAAAGAGTTGATCATGAGCGCCGCCAGAAAAAAGTAGATGTATCTGTTTAAGGAATTAAGAAAAACACGTTTTCGCCTTTCTCCTGTTTTGTATGCGAAGAAGCCGACCAGAACGGAAAGAATAGCCGCGCCCATTTTGGCGTCCAGAAACTGTGTAAATAAGAAAGTTTCGTATACCAGCCAGTCTTTGTGATATGTCGCTATGAAATGTCCCACAAATATGGATATTATTGCCAGGGCTTTGAATGTATCAAGCCATAGGATCCTTGAATCGTCAGTTTGTTCTTTTACCTGCATGTACTCTCCTTTTTTAAAAACAGAGTCATCATATCAAATATTTTTTAACTTTTTTTAAAATTAGTCTAAAGAAAAAGGGCATTTTACTTGCTAACGGATGGTAATTTATGTAAAATTTAACGGGGTGGAAATTTGCCCCTTTTTGTATTTGATAAAGGAGATTTACAGTGGAAAAGAAGACAGCGGCGGTGTCGCTACGTAACATTACAAAGACTTTCGGCTCCGTTATCGCCAACGAAAAAGTCGACCTTGATATCTACAAGGGCGAGATCCTTGCTCTTCTGGGCGAAAACGGTTCGGGTAAAACAACGCTTATGAATATGCTTTCGGGCATATATTTTCCCGACGAAGGTCAGATCTTTATAAACGGCCGGGAGGCTGTGATCGCATCACCCAAAGATGCATATGATTACGGTATAGGTATGGTGCACCAGCATTTTAAACTGGTGGATGTTCTTTCTGCGACCGAGAATATAATCTTAGGTCTTCCCGGAAAGCTCAATCTTAAGGAAGCTTCGGCCAAGATAAGGGAGATCTGCGACCGTTACGGATTTGAAGTCGATCCCGATCAGAAGATATACAACATGTCAGTTTCTCAGAAGCAGACGGTTGAGATCGTTAAGGTTTTATACAGGGGAGCCGATATCCTTATCCTTGATGAGCCTACCGCAGTACTGACCCCTCAGGAGACAGAGAAACTGTTCAACGTTTTACGCAAGATGCGTGAAGACGGTAAGGCAATAGTTATCATTACGCACAAGATGCATGAGGTTGAGAGCCTTTCCGACAGGGTTGCGGTCCTTCGCCGCGGTGCATATGTGGGAGATATGCTTACAAAAGATCCAAACGCCCAGGAGATGACCAACATGATGGTAGGCCGCTCCGTTACTTTAAATATAGAGCGTCCCGAGCCCGTTGATCCAAAGCAGAGGATAGCTGTAAGAGGTCTGTCCATAAGAACTTTGGACGGAATACTTAAACTCGACGATGTTTCTTTTGACGCATACAGCGGTGAGATCCTCGGCATTGCCGGCATTTCCGGCTGCGGACAGAAGGAACTTCTTGAGGCGATTGCGGGACTTCAGTCAGCGGAGGCCGGCAGTATTTCATATGTATATGACGACGGACGCAAGGAAGAACTTTTGGGCAAGGATCCTTTAAAGATCCAGGAACTCGGCGTAACACTTTCGTTTGTGCCAGAAGACAGACTTGGTATGGGTCTTGTAGGTAACATGGATCTTACCGATAACATGATGCTCCGTTCTTTCAGAAGAGGATCGGGTGTATTTACTGACAGAAAGGCACCTGAGAAGCTTGCCGAAGAGGTGGTGGAAGATCTTGAAGTTGTGACTCCGGGTATCTCGACTCCGGTAAGAAGACTCTCCGGCGGTAATGTTCAGAAGGTTTTGGTCGGACGTGAGATAGCATCCGCTCCCAAGGTATTGCTTACGGCATACGCGGTAAGAGGCCTCGATATCAACTCTTCTTATACAATATATGATCTTATAAACAGGCAGAAGAAGCAGGGCGTGGCTGTTATATTCGTGGGCGAAGACCTTGATGTTCTTCTTCAGATATCCGACAGGATATTGGTACTCTGCGGCGGAAAAGTCAGCGGAATAGTGGACGGCCGTACGGCAGATAAAAACGAAGTCGGCTTAATGATGACACAGGTGGGAGGCAGGAAAGATGACAAGTAAAGTAAAAGAACCCTTATTCCACATTGTCAAGCGCGACAACATTTCAAAAAAGCAGGAGTGGATCATACGAGGTGCGGCTATAATCGCAGCGCTCATCGTATGTGCTTTGATCACTACGATCCTTACGGGTGATAATCCCATTAAAGTATACGGTACCATTATTTCGGGTGCGTTCGGAAGTGCGAGAAAGACATGGGTAACGCTTCAAAACCTTGCGATCTTACTTATCATTTCACTTGCGCTTACACCCGCATTCAAGATGCGATTCTGGAATATCGGCGGTGAAGGACAGGTGCTTATGGGCGGTCTTGCCGCAGCATCATGCATGATCCTTTTGGGAGACAGACTTCCTAAAGGATTAAGCGTTCCGAACTGGCTTGTGGTAGTGTTGATGGTCGTAACAAGTCTTCTCGCAGGTGCGATCTGGGGATTTATACCCGCAATACTTAAAGCCAAGTGGAATACAAATGAAACACTTTCCACCCTTATGATGAACTATATTGCCACACAGCTTGTAGCATATTTTACGATAGTATGGGAAGTTCCCAAAGGTTCGGGAAAGATCGGTATCATCAACCAGAACACAAACATAGGCTGGCTCCCCCAGATAGGCAACAAATATCTTTTAAGCATAATCGTTGCGGCGGTCATTACCGTTGGCATGCTTATCTACTTAAATTACAGCAAGCACGGTTATGAGATCGCGGTCGTAGGCGAAAGCGAGAAGACCGCAAGATATGTAGGTATGAAGGTCAAGAAGGTCATTATACGTACAATGCTCTTATCCGGAGCGTTATGCGGACTTGCGGGACTTTTACTGGTCGGAAGCATCAATCATACGGTCACGACCACGATCGCAGGCGGTCAGGGCTTTACAGCTGTTATGGTCTCCTGGCTTGCAAAGTTCAATCCGATAACAATGGTATTTACAAGTCTGCTCATCGTATTCTTAGGACGCGGTGCAAGCGAGATATCCACAACATTCGGCTTAAACCAGTCGTTTTCGGATATATTAACGGGTATCATTCTTTTCTTCATAATAGGATGTGAGTTTTTCATTAACTATAAGATCAACTTCAGAAAAAAATCCAAAGAGGAGGTAAAAGAAAATGTTTGATATAGTTGCATTTATACCCCGTGCCGTCGGGCAGGGCATCCCTCTTCTTTATGGTAGTACAGGCGAAACTCTTACACAGAAATCGGGTAACTTAAACCTTGGTATTCCCGGTGTCATGTATGTAGGCGCCATAAGCGGAGTAATAGGTGCGTTCTTTTACGAGAATTCCGTGCCTGCTGGAGAATCTTTAAACGGTTTTCTTGCAATATTCATCCCGCTTCTGTGTTCACTTGTCGGCTCGCTTCTGATGGGACTTTTATATTGCTTTTTGACGGTTTCGCTTCGTGCCAACCAAAACGTTACCGGTCTTGCGATGACCACATTCGGTGTGGGTTTCGGTAACTTCTTCGGCGGCTCGCTCATCAAGATAGCCGGTGCGGATGTGCCTTCGATAGCGTTGTCAAAAACAAGTTTATACTTCAGTGCATCGCTTCCGTTTGCGGGAAAACTCGGATGGTTCGGAAAGGTATTTCTTTCATACGGATTTCTGGCTTATATAGCGATCATCATCGCATTCACCGCTTCCGCGATACTTAACCGTACAAGGACCGGTCTTCATCTTCGTGCGGTGGGCGAAAGTCCCACAACTGCCGATGCGGCGGGTATCAACGTAACGGCCTATAAGTATTTTTCAACATGCATAGGCTGTATGATTGCAGGGCTCGGCGGTCTTTATTACGTAATGGATTATGCCTGCGGCGTATGGTCAAACGATGCTTTCGGTGACAGAGGCTGGCTTGCGATCGCACTTGTAATCTTTACGATCTGGAAGCCCAATGTGGGAGTTATAAGTTCTATTCTTTTCGGTGGTCTTTATATCCTGTACCTCTATCTTCCTACAGGTATGGATCATATGGAATACAAGGAACTTTACAAGATGATCCCTTATATTGTAACTCTTGTGGTCCTTGTGATCACGAGTATGCGTAATAAGCGTGAGAATCAGCCGCCCGCATCGCTCGGTCTTCCTTATTTCCGTGAGGAAAGATAATGAAAGTATATGTGATCCGTCACGGCTCGACCGACTGGAATGCCGAAAAGCGGCTTCAGGGCAACAGCAACACAAAGTTAAACGAAAAGGGAAGAGAACAGGCGCGCACAACCTCGGAAGCCCTTAAAGACATTGATTTTAAGTATATTTTTTCCAGTCCTTTGGACAGAGCATATGAAACTGCCTGTATACTTAAACGTGATCGAAACATAGAAGTCATCAAGGATGACAGACTTATCGAGATGGGTTTCGGCGTCGATGAAGGTGTGACTTTTGAAAAAAGAACGCCGGGCTGCAATGTGTTTTTTGAAGCCCCCGGTGAGTATGTGCCGCATGAGACCGCGGAATCGATAGAAAGCCTTTTTGAGCGCACGGCGGACTTCATTTATAACGTCCTGGTGCCGCTTTCGGAAAAGGAACCCGATGCCAAAGTTCTTATAAGCGGTCACGGTGCCATGAACAAAGGCCTTATGGGAGTTTTTCTTAAAAGAGACAAGGCCCGTTTCTGGGACGGAGCGTGGCAGAGAAACTGCAGCATCACCACGTATGAAGTCAACGGAAAGGATTTTAGGATGCTTGAAGACGGATTGAATTACTGCGGGCTTGATTGACGGATTTTGTTCTTTTGCTGAATAAGGTTTGAATCTTGACATCCCGTATAATATAATCAGAAATATAATTTTTCAAATACAATAATATTAGGAGGCGCTCTATGTCAGACGCAAGACAGAATTATTATGAAAGCAGCGAAAACATAAGACCCGATTCCATGGCCAGGATCGAGACAAAAGAACAGGCTGATAAGTTTATCGAAGAGCAGGTAAAGGCACTTCGTGCACAGATCGGTGACGGAAAAGTTCTTTTGGCCCTTTCGGGTGGTGTTGATTCGTCGGTTGTGGCAGCATTACTTATCAAAGCAAT
>JAGCCY010000086.1 GCA_017651385.1 Lachnospiraceae bacterium | reverse complement strand
TTGAAAAGGCCAAGATGGGCCTTTATAACGAGAAGTCGGTTGAAAACGTTCCCAAGGATCTTAAGGATAAATATTTCGAAAAGGTCGGAGGTTCATACAGGATAAAGGATGAGATCAAGGCAAGAGTAGAGTTTAAACAGCACAATCTGTTAAAAGATACTTATCCTACCGATATGCATCTTATCGTTTGCAGGAATGTGCTCATATACTTTACTGAAGAAGCAAAGGAAGAGATATTTAAAAAGTTCTGCGCTTCGCTTAAGAGTAAGGGAATCCTCTTTATAGGAAGTACCGAGCAGATAATCAACTATAAGGAAATAGGTTTCCAGAGAAAGAACTCATTTTATTACGACAAACCGTGATAAATTTAAAGCCGCCCGGGAGGGCGGCTTTTTTTTTATTGTTTAAGCATATGTTCCATAAGATGTGAGGCGTAAGCCGAAAAAAGCTCACGATCGGTCTTCCTTTCATCGGTAAGCTCAAAGAAGAGCTTCTTTGAACTAAAATCCGGCTTAAAGAACGGAGTTATAAGCGCATCCCATTCGGGCAGGAATCTGGATGTCTTTCTTGTGTAGCAGTTTTGTGCTTTGGCTTTTTCCCTGTGGTTTTTATCGACAAAGGATGCCACGGATTTATGAAGGGCCACGTCCTCATCTGGAAGATAATAGTAATCCTTGTAGTTGGCATAATAGTATTTAAGTTCTTCCTCGGCGATCGGAACCCTCAGCATAGCCTGATTTGCAGCCCCGGCAAAATAAACTCCGTCATACATATATGAGATCGGAACGGGAAGAGGGGCGGGTGTATCGAACGTCATCAATAGTTCGGAACGGTCGTTTCCGTTAACGTCTTTAAAGTGACTTGCGGATACCTTTGTGACCTTTAACTTGTCCGTGAACAGATCGCATACCGACAATATGGGAAGTATCCCGGGCATACCGCTAAGATCTTCAAAATTATGAAGGAGGATCAGGCGTTTTAATTCTTCATCGTGCGTCTCGACATATTGGTGATATAGCCCGATGAGATCTCCGCCCGAATATCTGTCTTCCCTGTCGATCTTTAAAAAACTTTCAATTGTTTTCTGCTTGCAGTTTTCAAGTTTTAAAAACGACTTAAGCGTTGCAACGCGTTTGTATAAGTCGATCCCGGTAAAGTCATTGAAATTGTAAGGAAGGCCGTGTTCTTTGACCTTGGCAAGGATATACGGGATATCGAAGTTGTTGCCGTTAAAATGGATAAGGAACGAAAAATCCTTTGCAAATGAGAAGAATTCATTTAACAGCTCTTCCTCGTCGGAATACTTGTCGGCAAAAAACTGGGTTGCATAAAAGGCGTTGTCTTTAAAGTAAACGCAGCCTATAAGATAAAGATTTGAGTTTCTGGCGGTAAATCCCGTAGTCTCAATATCGATAAATAGACATTTGTTTCTGTCACATATTTTTTCCAAAGGGTAGTTTAATTCGGAAATGTTTATGGGATTTGTGATTGTCTGCATATCGTACCTCCGAAAAATATAAGAAAAAACCGCTTATCATGATAGTATCATTTAGATCATAAAGAGACAAGATTAAAATACATGACACAAGCGTCACAAAAACATGAAAACAGCAGTACTTATAAGGCTTACAAGTTCTTTTGACACTTATATCATTTTATAGTATAGTATCTTTGTATTGGAAAAAATTGAGAAGGTAGGTTTCATATGGCAAGTCTGACATTCAGGGGCGGGATTCATCCTTATGACGGAAAAGATATGTCCAAGGATATACCCATTAAAGAGATCAATGCCGGTCCTGTTCTGGTTTATCCGCTGTCGCAGCATATCGGTGCGCCGGCTGTTCCCATTGTTCAAAAAGGAGATCGTGTACTCGCAGGCCAGAAGATAGCCGAGGCGCAGGGTTTTGTATCGTCTCCGATATATTCGTCCGTATCCGGTACGGTCAAAGATATCTGTGAGCACAGAGTGCTTGCAGGTAATAATGCCATGTCGATAATCATCGAAAACGACGGTCTTTAGGAGACTGCCGCTCCGTGGGAAATCAAACCCCTTGAAGAGATGGATGAGGCCGAGATAATAAACAGGATACGTGAAGCCGGTATCGTAGGTATGGGCGGTGCGGGTTTCCCCACTCATGTAAAGCTTTCGGTCAAAGAACCTCATAAGATCGATTACGTGATAGTCAATGCGGCCGAATGCGAACCTTATCTTACAAGTGATTACAGAAGGCTTATCGAATCCCCCGAGAAACTGATCGAGGGTCTTAAGATATATCTTAAACTTTTCCCCAATGCATTGGGTATCGTTGCGATCGAAGACAATAAACCCGATTGTATCAAGATCTATAAAGCTCTTACAAAAGAAGAACCCAGGATAGTGGTGAAAGCCGTCATCAATACCGGACGCAGACGGGAAGCGCCGGCCATGGCGATAGCCTCGCTCAGTTCGTGGCCCCGGTCGCGCAGCAGGTTGATGTAGTCCACCAGCACAATACCGTTCTTCACGACGATACCCACCAGCATGATGATACCCAG